>JAJYPQ010000585.1 GCA_021795255.1 Pseudomonadota bacterium | reverse complement strand
ACCTACGAGTCCTACAACAGCATCGTCAAAAACAACGTCATCACCAACGACCAAAGCGCCTGTCTTGCCGAGTCCTCGTCCTATAACGCCGAGATCTACAACAATTCGTGCTACAACACGGCGATCGATCGGCACGCGGCCATTTATGTCACAAATGAGTCCGAGATCGGCCAGGCGGGCACCAACGTATCGATTCGCAACAATATCGTGCAGGATTTTTCTCCGCGGCCCATGGTCTCGATCGCACCCGGGGCCATGACCAATAATGCCACCCTACACATCAACGACAATATGTACTCGGACCCGGCCGGTGTCACCTTCGAGTGGGACGACAAAGGGATTTATGGGGCGCGTTTAGAGGAATGGCGCCAAGCGGTGGGGCTTGATACTTCGTCGACCGAGGCCAATCCGCGTTTCGCCAACGTCTCGACATTAACGCTCGCAAGCCACAGCCCTGCCCTCCGCGCCGGCGTCCGTCTCGCCTCGGTCCGACACGATATGAATGGAGTAAGGCGTCCGCAGACCGGTCCCTATGATCTCGGGGCCTACCAATCCTCTGAGCAATCGTCTCACTGAGGCAGCGACTGAGGGTGCATGGAGGGGCGCGCCGCCGCGGCTGTCGCTGCCTTGACCCAAAAGGCTCGGCGCTCAGCCAAGCTTGGGCGTACGGTTTTCATGCCTACGCCAAGGCTTGCAGGCTACCTCATGCGGGGGTCTCGGGGGCCCCTATATGCGCCAGCCTATGTTGGCACCATAGGACATTGAACCGGCCATGTGGTCAACCTCGAGATCGAGATTGGCTATGCCCAAATTGATGTCGGCCCCTATGTACTCTTTGGTGTTGTAAAGCGTCACAGACGAGAGCGATCCGACGTGCGGGGTTCCCGCGGTACGGACCCGGCCCACGCCGATATAGGGGGTGATGAAAACGAAGCCCTTGGAGAGACAGAGCTCGACCGAACGAGTATTAAGACCCATCTCGCCTACACCCATCATTTTGGTATAGGTGCCGCGGACAGTGAGGGCTGGCGAGAGCAGACCGCCACCTATGATCGCGTAACTCAGGTCACCGCCTATAACGCGCACATTACTGCCGGGTACTTCGCTGTAGCTGAGACCGACATCGAACCCAAACGGTAGTCCCTTCTGGGCCTGCAGACTTGGGACGAAGATGTTGCTGCTGCTGGATCCGGTCGCCGCCTGCCAAGCCTGGGCCGAAGCGATCCGCGTATCAACCCCGGTGATCCCGACGTCGAAGCCGGTGATCCCCAGGGGTGCCGCTGGCATCATATCCTTGTAGCTCAAAGCCGCGCCGAGATCTTGAGTCAGACCCTGGAACTGCGATTGGCCCATGGTCCCAAGCCCGCTGATGTCGCCCGCGCGGGCCAGTCCGGTTCCGAGGGTCAGGGCAGAAACGAAGAGGGCAGCGGCCCATTTTTTTTGGTTCGACATAATACGTCCTTCAAGTGGGGGCCAGGGGAAAAATCTTGTCCGGGTTCAGGATATTGTCGGGGTCGAACTGAGCCTTTATGGCACGCATGAGCGCGAGCGTCTCCTGGTCTATGGCGCGCCCCACATAGTCGCGCTTTTCCAGTCCCACGCCGTGCTCCCCCGAGAGGGTACCGTCAAGCGATAAGACGAGATCGAATACCTCGCTCAAACAGGGACGGGCGCGTTTCTCTTGCTCGGCGTTCTGGGAATCGTAAAGAAGATTGACATGGATATTGCCATTTCCGGCATGCCCGAAATTCACGATGGGAATCTCGAATTTGCGGCTCAATTTTTCCAGTCCGCCGATCAGTTCCGGTATGCGCGATACAGGCACCACGACGTCCTCGTTCAATTTGTTCGGTGCGAGGGTCCGTAAGGCCGGCGACAAGGCCTTGCGTACCGCCCATAGCTGCGCCGCTTCCTCGGTTGTCCTGGCGCTCGTGAGCTCAGTCAGGCCGGCTCCTGTGGCGGCCCGAGTGAGGGCCAAGACCGCTTCATCCATGCTCGACTCCGGTCCGTCCGTTTCGATAAGCAAAAGCGCCCCCGCCCGGTCGGGCAAGGCCTGACTATAGCCTCGTACCATACCTATAGCTGAGCCATCCAGGAATTCAAGCGCGCAAGGGGTTACGGACTGCGCCATAATCCGCGATACGGCCTCGGCGGCGTGGTGCATATTCTCATAGATGGCTCGCAGGGTCCGTTTCGCGGAGGGCAACGGGGTTAGCTTGAGGGTCGCTTGGGTAATAATGGCCAGCGTTCCTTCGGATCCGATCAGTAGCCGGGTCAAATCGTAGCCGACCGCCCCTTTTGTAGTGCTTACCCCGACTCGGATGATGTGTCCAGCACCGGTTACGGCATCGAGACCGAGCGTATTTTCGCGACATGTCCCGTACTTGACGGCACGCGGGCCGGCCGAGTTCACGGCAAGGTTTCCGCCGACACTGCAGTAGGCGGCGCTGGTGGGGTCCGGCGGCCAAAAGAATCCCTTCGCCCGAGCCGCCTCCTGGACCTCTTGGTTTGTGACGCCAGGCTCTACGCGCATGAGGCGATTCGCCGGGTCGACCGCCTTGATTCGATTCATGCGCTCAAGCGACATTACGATGCCGCCGCGAAGGGGCACGGCGGCCCCGGCGGTTCCGGTGCCGCGCCCCCGCGCGACGAGCGCGACCTTGTGTCGCCGGCAGATCTGGATCACGGCCTGCACTTCGTGTTCAGTCAAGACGAACACGACCGCCTCGGGGAGGCGGTGTTTGCGGGAATTGTCGTAGCCATACACGAAGCAGTCGGAGGCATCGACCAAAAGCCGGTCTTCGCCCACCACCGCTTGCAACTCCAGGCGAAGTTCCGGCCCGATAGTCATCGGCGAATCGCTTCTAT
>JAJYPQ010000584.1 GCA_021795255.1 Pseudomonadota bacterium | reverse complement strand
TAGGCCGACGCGATGGTTTCGCCGCTGGTGAGGTCTTCTGCCTCCAATGTCTGGCCATCGGTGGCCAAGATGAACTTGGCCTTAGCGGAGATAGTCTTGGGGCTCTCGCGCAGCGCTTTTAGCGTGGCGTTTACGGTGCCTGCTTCACAGGTCGCCAGATGGATATTGTTGCGTTGGAGCACGCCGCTTGCCACGTCAGAGGCGTTGGTTTCACCCTTACGCAATCGGGCTATGGTGGTTTCCTTATTGCCGAAGGCCTTTAGAAAGGCGAACGGAAACTCCTCCCTGTCAAAGGGCTGAAGCGCCAATTCAGATAACGCTGCTTCGATTTCAACTACATTCATGGCGCATCTTGCCCATTGTGCGTCACTACCTCAGTGTCGGCACACCAGTGCCTTTGTGCGCTCTATCAGCGCCTTCGTGCCACACGTTGTAAACCGTTGCTCTTTGAGCCTGTTAATGACGCGTCAGCATCGTCGGATCAGAAATCCATATCAACTCATTTTCCTGTTTAGTGCAATATTTCTCAGGCCACAGCCGTCAGCAAGCTCGCTTCCTATATCTGAAGCCTTGCCGACCCCATAGCCATCAGAGCAACACGAAGACTAATAATTGTTTTCTGGTTTTGTAAACTTCATGCGCAAAAACCCCAGCGCCATCTCAATGTGACACGATCGCCATGACTTGCCGAACATGTCGTCATACTCGACATATAAGCCTACGCCGGCGGGCTTCACATTGCGTTGAAATGGCTCCGCCATTCTATCGGTGAAGAACGGTATCATCTCTTTTACTTGGTGGCCGGACTGCTTTATAGAAAAGCTCTCACCGGCGCCAAGGATACCGTGCCTGAATCCCACAACATGCTGGGGCTCGTTAGGAGTCTCCATTCCTATTCTGATGTTGAAGGCGGGCCCGAGCCCCTTATTGACAATCCGACAATTCAACATGACGAAACGATCTTGCCCATTTCCAAGGCTAATATCTTCACTGGCAAAAAAGACTGACTTCCAGCCACGTTTTTGTAGATCTACAACTTCCAATACACAGTACGGTCGGAGATTGTCCGTGTGGTGTCGATCTTCCGCTGCTATAAGGTGCTTATTTTGTTCAACAACTTGCTTGGTAGATCGCGCCATCCATCCTGTGAAACCTGCCAAAAGTAGCGTTGCGGCTGCGAGCACAAATGTTGCGATAGCGATCATGCTCTAGATCCTTTCGGTATGTGCGCCCCGTGCATCCCGGGCTGCCAGAACATAAGCTACGGTCGGTCATGGCAACACTTCCTTTGGCTCAAGAAGGACAGTATCGGTCTTAATCTCGAATCTAACCGCGCAGCTTACAGTGGATAACTATATCTCATCGTTTCGCCCGCTGTCCTTAACCGAGCCGCCCCACCAAGTCCTTCGCCTTGAGATGGGTATACCGCTTTAACATCTGCAGGGTCTTATGCCCCGTAATCGCCGCCACTTCCATAGGGTTCAACCCCTTCTCAAAGAGCCGGGAGGTCGCCTCATGGCGCAGATCGTGGAAGGTCAGGCCTTCGATGCCGGCGGCCTTGCAGACCCTCTCGAAGGCCTGCGAGATCGAATCGGGACGCATGCCCCACACCCGGCCATCCAGGCGCCTGGGCAGCGCATCCAGGACCGCGAGTGCGGCCGTGGATAGCGGCACTTGGCGCGGCGTGCCGTTTTTGGTTTCGGGTATTAGCAACACCCGATCTTTTCGATCGAGGTGCTCCCAGCGCATCGCGGCGATCTCCCCGCGGCGCATGGCGGTCTCGATAGCCCAGGTGATGAGGGGGCCGATCTCGCCGCCGTAGGCGTGAGCGGCGGCCAGGAGGCGGGCTTGCTCGTCGTCGATGAGGCGGCGGTCGCGGCCGGCAGGCAGTCGGGGTTTGCGGACCATCTCCACGGGGTTTGCGAGCGACGCCATGCCCCATTCCGCGCGGGCGACATTGAAGAGGTGGGAGAGGAGGGCGAGATCCAGGCGGACGGTGTTCGGTCCGGCTCCTTCCGCCTGCCGCTGTTGCATAAAGGCCGCGATGTCCTTGCCCTGGATGCTCGCCATCGAGCGCCGGGCCAGGGTGCGGGCCTGGAGCCCTTTCACGCGGCGACCTTCCCGGTCGGCATTCTTCTTGCTCGGCACGATTTCGCGCTGGTAGCGGGCCAGAGCCTCGCGCAAGGTGGTGTTTTCGGCCTCGGCCCGCGACACGAACACCCCGCGGTCCATCTCGCCCTCGACTTGCCGCGCCCAAGCCTCAGCCTGGGCCTTAGTGTCACAGGTTTGGGTCAGCACACCGTATCCCTTCCGCTTCACGATGGCACGCCAGGACCCCGACCGCTTCTGAAAACACGCCATGGCCACCCCCCTTGGTATCTTCGGCTACCACCAGGTTACCAAACTCGGGGGCATTAAGGGAGGGATTATCGTAAGTCGTTGATTTATTGGCTCCCCGGGAAGGACTTGAACCTCCGACCCGGTGATTAACAGTCATGCATTATGTGGTCTTATATCATCCACCAAGATCCGGGTAGGAAATATATAGTATAATAAATACAATAGTTTATGTGATTTTGTGTCCGAGCACGTCCACCAAAATCCGTCCAAAGCCGACCGAGAAGTTGATACCTAGTTGATACTGGACCGGGTGATTTCTGGTACACTGGCGCCGTCAAACAAGCGGGGAAACGGTGTGACAGATTTCACAGAGCGAAGCCTTCAGGCGGCTATCACAACTGCTCGACGAGCAGGAAAAATTACATGGCTTACAGAGAGCTTGGGGCGAGGACAGGGATCATTAACGCTCAAGGTGACGGCAACGGCTGCGTCCTGGTACTACGCGTATACCCCCAACGGGACCAAGGC
>JAJYPQ010000583.1 GCA_021795255.1 Pseudomonadota bacterium | reverse complement strand
CCAGATGGGTGGCACGCAAGCCTTTTACCGACGCAGCGACGACAGCATCCACCTACCCGAGCGGGAACGATTCACCAGCGTTGAAAACTTTTACGCAGTTGCCCTGCATGAGATGACCCACAGCAGCGGCGCAAAGCACCGACTGGACCGGACCTTCGGCGAGCGCTTCGGCGACGATGCGTATGTGATGGAGGAGCTTGTGGCCGAGATGGGATCGGCCTTTCTGACCGCGGAGCTTGGAATACTGAACACGACCTTGGAGAACCACGCCGACTACTTGGCGTCTTGGCTACGGGTACTCAAGCAGGACAAGCGCGCGGTCCTCACGGCCGCCGCAGCGGCCGCCAAGGCGCATACCTTCATCAAGGGATTGGTCCCGGCCGCGGAGCAGGACGCGGCCTGATATGCGCAGATAATCATCACGCCGCGACCTCAACGTACTCAACCCGGCTGGCGGGGGGCGGCGGCCGCAGCCCGTCTTCCCGCAGGCCTTCCAAGTGAAGGATGATGGCTTCGCGGATTTCGCGCTCCACCTCTTCCACGGTGCCGCCGGTGGCGACGCAGCCAAGCAGGTCCGGCACATAGGCGGAAAAGTTGCCCTCGGCCTTTTCTATGACAATCGCGTATCGCATCGCTATTTCTCCTATTTCCATCCCGCTTGTTTCATAATGCTCTGCACTGTGCCGGGTGCCAAGTCGTCGCCGGGTTTCCCCGCCACGGTCACCCGCCCGGGTCTGGCCGGATGTTTGAATTGTCGGTGGCTGCCTCTGGTGGTCACCAAGACCCATCCCTCGTCCGTGAGGCGGCGCAGCACGTCGCGCACCTTCATCAGCCCAGCCGCTCCACCAGGTCCTCTGCCCGGAGATGAGTATACCGCTTCAACATCTGCAACGTCTTATGCCCGGTTATAGCGGCCACCTGCATTGGGTTCAAGCCCTTCTCGAATAGGCGGCTCGTGGCCTCATGCCGCAGATCGTGGAACGTCAGTCCCTCGATGCCGGCGGCCCCACAGACCCGCTCAAACGCCTGGCTGATCGAATCCGGGCGCATGCCCCAGACCTTGCCGTCCAGGCGGCGGGGCAAGCCCTCAAGGGCCTGTAGGGCGCGCGACGACAGCGGTACCCGCCGGGGTGTTCCCGTTTTGGTCTCGGGAATCAACAGCACCCCGGCCTTCCGGTCCAGGTGCCCAGCGCATGGCCGCGATCTCACCCCGGCGCATGGCGGTCTCAATGGCCCAGGGGATGACCCGGCCAATCTCGCCGCCGTGGTACGTGCGGCGTCGAGTAGACGGGCTTCCTCACCCTCCAGCAGCCGACGCTCGCGGCCCCGCGGGAGCTTCGGTCGGGTCGACTTCGCCAGCGGGACGGGGTTGACCAGAGACTCCATACCCCAGGCGGTGCGGGACATGGTGTAGAGGTGCGAAAGCAGGGCGAGCTCCTTGTGCACTGAGGACGAGGCGGCACCTGCGGCGGCACGTTCAGCCGTGTAGTCCGCGATGTCTTTGCCCCGAATGCTCGCGACTACTCGGTCCGCGAGCGGGTGGCGTAGTAAACGGGTGATGCGGGACTGCTCCACGACAGCCCCACGTTTACCTGGCGTGACCTCGCGGCGATAACGTTCGAGCGCCTCGCGCAAGGTTGTGCTCTCAGCCTCAGTTCGCCCTGCGAGCGTGCCCTGCTCAATGGCCTGCTCGATCTCGTGCGCCCAGGTTTCGGCGTCACGGCGGGCCGAGAAGGTCTCGGTAACGACATGCCCACCGCGACGGACACGCGCGCGCCACTGATGTTGCCCGCGTCTCGCGATACTCGCCCTAGGACCCCTTTGGTCTACGGCTCAATGCCGTGGACCAAAATTGGACCAAAAAACCACGAACAATTACCAGAGAAGCACGTAAGTCATTGAATTATGGCGCGCCCTAGAGGATTCGAACCTCTGACCTTTGGAATCGGAATCCAACGCTCTATCCAGCTGAGCTAAGGGCGCGTGAATGCGGATTGTACCAACTTTTGACTTCCGGCCACCGTGCCTTGTAACACGTCGAGCGCTGGCATCGGAATCCAACGTGATCCGGCTGAGCTAACGGCGCATAGGCGCCAGCATATCGCTGCCAATAAGCAACGTCCACGTCTGTCGGGGACGCTGTGCCCGCCGTCGGTGTCCTCTTTATGGTGCGCGAACTTAGGTTTACATGGGCCGGAAGGGTTCTATACTTGGAAGGATCCGGTGCGTACCGGCCGCTAACTATAAGTAAAATAGGGAGAAAGATGTGAAGTCCACCACACGAGTTCTCGCCGCCCTGACTGCCCTCGCCACAGGCCTGCTTGCCTTACCTGCATCCGCCAGTGCCTCGGGTCTGCCCAACCGCACGCTGACGGCCATCGATAACAGCGTCAGTCTATCGTTCATGGAGAGTGAAGTCGGTTACGGCGAGCGGGTGAGCGGTCCGTCCTCCCGGTATTTCGATACCGATCAGGGCGGGCTGCCCGGTGGACGTATCGCGATCACAGGCTTGCGCGACGACGGGATACACAACCTGTATGCGCGGATCTCATTCAGCCAGGTTTCGGGCCACCTCGGTTACAACGGCGGGGCCGGTAGCACGCCGCTCATGTTCCCCGAGTATTCGAAGATGACGGACTGGGCGCTCAGGGTCGGTCAGGGCTTCGTCTGGGGCCGCGACGTGCTGTTCACGCCGTACCTCACCTACGGCATACACAACTGGTGGCGGGGTGAACCGCCCTCGGTGACCAACCCTGGCGATTACACGGAATCCTACTCGAACGAATACCTGGGGGGCGGGCTGCTCTTTCAGGTTGCGATGACGCAGCGCCTCGCGATGTCGCTCAACCTCGCCTACGCCGAGACCCTTCGGCCAAGCAT
>JAJYPQ010000582.1 GCA_021795255.1 Pseudomonadota bacterium | reverse complement strand
CGCTTGGTGTGGCAGCGGAAGAAGAGGCCGGTCCACTGAAAGGACTTGGCGCCGAACCCCTATTTGTGGTCGGCGCATTCCGGTCTCGGCGAGTCATGCCTCATGCGATCCGAAAAGGCCCATCGATCGCAAGCCTGCCCTGTCCGATTGTAAGCGTTACGAAAGCGCCAGTCAGGATTTCCATGGCATCTTGGCAACTAGGCGCGTGGGCTGACGGGGCGGCCCCATGAACGCAACCCAATCCCGATCTCAAGCGTACACAGGCGGTTCAAGACCGCCGCAAAACGAGCGAGCGCGGCTCGAATCGTCGAGGGTTTCGCGCAGTGGCTTCTTCATGGCGGGCGTTGTTTGGCCCCGTGCTGAATTTTTATGCCACACCGGTCTCGTATCAGCAGCGTACTGCCACGCCGCCGCTCTAAGAACCGGACATAATGCAGAGCAAGCGATCCGCGGAGCACCCGTCTGCCAGCACCCGCGTGAACCCGCGAAATCGCCGGTCTAGGATCTGTGCGTTGACAAAAAGTCGGGCCCGGCCTTTAATGCCCGCTATGAAGATCAGGACCGGTACGCCCGTAGCATGACCCATTCCGAGGTCCTCGTCGAAGCGGAAACCATTACGCGTTTCTACGGAAAAATCCCCGCTGTGGCCGACGTCAGCTTTATGATCCGGCGCGGCGAGGTGCTGGGTTTTCTGGGGCCTAACGGCGCTGGCAAGACCACGACCATGCATATGCTAAGCGGCAACATCGCGCCCGCGTCCGGCCGCGTCTTGATCGCCGGCCACGACATGCGGACCGAGCCCAAAGCCGCCAAAGCGGCTTTGGGCTACCTACCCGAGCACCCGCCCCTATATCGCGAACTGACGGTCGACGAATACCTCGACTATTGCGCGGCGCTCCACCGCATTCCGCGACGCTCGCGGCGCGAAGCGCGCGAGCGGGCAAAGGCTCGTTGCGGACTCAGCGAGGTGGGCGGCCGCCTGACTGCCAACCTCTCCAAGGGTTATCAGCAGCGGGTCGGGCTCGCGCAAGCGATCATTCATGAGCCGCCGGTAATCATCTTGGACGAACCCACCGTCGGACTCGACCCTATACAGATTCGCGAAGTGCGTAGCCTGATCCGCGAACTCGGACAAAACCACGCGGTTATCCTTTCGACGCACATCCTGTCCGAGGTCCAGGCAAGCTGCGACCGCGTCCAGATCATCAACAGAGGCCGGCTTGTGCTAAACGAGAGCATCCATGACCTCATGCGCCGGGTCCAATCACAAGCCCTGATCGCCGCGTTTCGTCGCAAGCCCGATATGGCGCTGGTCTCAGGCCTTCCGGGCGTACGCTCAGTCACAATCGTCGAGGAAAATCGCGTGCGGCTTTTACACGAACCCGACACCGATCCGACGGACGCCCTCGTAAAGCTGTCGATGGAGCAAGGATGGGGGCTGTGCGAGATCAATCCGGAGCACTCGTCGCTCGAAAATATTTTCGTTGAGCTCACCTTTGAAGGCGAAGGCACCCCATGATCCGAACGATAGCTTGGCGGGAATTCCGCAGCCTATTCCTGTCGCCGCTGGCCTTTGTCATCCTCGGCATTACCCAGATCATCCTAGCGCGCCTTTTCCTGGGCCACGTCAATCTGTTTTTGATGATACAAGCGCGTCTCGTGACCCTCCCCAATCCTCCGGGGCTTACCACCCTGGTGGCGTCGCCCTTGCTGGGCAACGTCGGGGTTTTGCTGCTCTTCATCACGCCGCTTGCCACCATGCGGCTAGTCGCCGATGAGCGCCACAACAAGACCCTCACGCTTCTGTATTCGGCGCCACTTTCGATGACCGAGGTCGTGCTCGGCAAATATCTCGGGATCTTGATGTTTTTCTTTCTCATAGTGGCCCTGAGCCTCGCCATGCCCTTGTCTCTCCTCATGGGCGGCAACCTTGATTGGGGGATGTTCTTGTGCGGCGTCCTCGGACTTTTGCTGCTGTCTGCAACTTTAGCCGCGGTGGGGCTGCTCGTATCGACGCTCACCAAATATCCGGCAGTCGCCGCGATGGGGACCTTAGGTGTACTGTTTCTGCTCTGGGTCATCGACTACGCAGGCCATGGACGGGGCGACGGCGGCAAGATCGTGGCTTATTTGTCGATCGTCAACCATTACGAACCCTTTCTGCGCGGGCTTTTCAGCACATCGAACGTGGCCTATTACGTCGTGCTGTCGTTGACCTGCCTCCTATTCAGTATCCGAAGGCTCGATGCCGAGCGGGTAGGTGCCTAACATGAAAGGAGATCGGCTCAGTAGACTCGGTAGCCAAGGAAGTTTCTTGGTCTTGTGGCTCGTTGTAGCCGGCCTTGTACTCTACACCGCGCACCTCTACCGCTATGTGGCAGACTGGACTGCGACCGGGCGCAACAGCCTTACGGCCCCAAGCGTCGGCATCGTCAAGGCCCTGCGCGGACCCGTCACTATCGATGCCTTTGCCCACGGACCCGCATTACGACGCGATATTCGGGCCCTCATCGCCAAATATCGGCGCGTCGACCACCGTATCCGACTCGTTTTTATCAACCCAGACAAGCATCCGGCGCTCGTCCGGCGTACCGGGATCACCTTCAACGGCGAACTCCAGATCCATTATGCAAAGCGCTCGGCCTTGGTGTTGAGTCCCACCGAAACCGGGGTCACCAACCTCCTGGCGCGGCTTGAGCGTACCGGCCTGCGACACATCACCTTCCTGACCGGCAATGGCGAGCGCACAGAGACGAATACCGGCGTATTGGGCCTGTCTTCATGGGCGAAGCAGCTTAAGGCGCGCGGATTCCATGTCGCATCTTTCAATCTCGGGTCCGCCCAACCCCTCCCGCCAAAGACTGGAGTCCTTGTCATTGCCGATC
>JAJYPQ010000075.1 GCA_021795255.1 Pseudomonadota bacterium | reverse complement strand
AGTTCCGCTGGAACGATCAATTTCACCTAGCCCTCGATCCCGAGCGGGCGCAGACCCTGCACGATGAAACACTACCGAAAGAGTCTGGCAAGGTGGCGCACTTCTGCTCCATGTGTGGCCCCAAATTCTGCTCCATGAAGATCACCCAGGAGGTGCGCGAGTACGCGCAGTCCTTGGGCACGCCGGAAAGTCAGGTCCTACAAAAGGGGCTGGCGAGTAAGGCGCTTGAGTTTGTCGAGGGGGGCGCAGAACTCTACCGGAAGGTCTAGATGAACACGCACGCAGCGGGCGGGGGCGGTGAACTTGGGCGGCGGGTGGCGCTACTCACGGCACTTCTCGCAAGCCTCGCCGCGCTCTTGAGTTACGGCATCACGACCAGCCAAAACCACGCTATCGTCCTGAAAAACGAGGCCGTATTTGTGCTCCTGAAATCGACTCAGCTGCGGCTCGAGGTGCGCGGGGCCGGGTCCCGGGCGCGGTTATCCCGACAGCAGCGGGCCCTCGATCAGAAGGCCGGCCGCCTGAATCAAGCGAGCGACCGGCTTATGGGGCCGCATGACCATTATGCCCAAGCGCTTGTGGGAGCCGAAATCGCGATCGCGCTCGCGTCCGTTGCCGCCCTTACCGAACGGCGCTGGCTTTTTCGTGGGGCGCTTGTCGCAACGGCCGCAGCACTGCTGCTGGGCGCCTTTGGACTGATGTCGTGAGCCAACCATTTCCCGTTATGGTGGCAACGGATCGCGGGAAATGCGGTCAATGCCCGGCGATTTGTTGCGGTTATATCACCCAGAAGATTCCAACACCGCGCGCGCGGGGCGACTTTGAGCACCTTTTGTGGCAAGTCAGCCATCGCGGCATCGAGGCCTATAAGGACGAGGATGGCTGGTTTCTCCTTATGCACACTCGCTGCGAACACCTTCAGGAGAGTGGCGCCTGCGGGATCTACGCGACGCGCCCGCCCATCTGTCGCGACTACTCAAACGACTTTTGCGAATGGGATGAACCGGCCGAGCGCCACTTTGCCTTGCATTTTCGCAACTACGACGAGCTTCTTCGCTACTGCCAGGACCGATTTCGCAGCTGGCCGCGCTAGGCGGGTGGCTATCCGAACACAAGGGCTTGCCCTTCTCACGACACTTTTCGTCGCCGCATGCCTTAGCACGCCGGCCTTTGGGAAGACCACAACGCGCATCGTGGTGTCGACCGAGGGCGGTAGTTATCACATGGCGCTGAGCCTTGTCTTGAAGGTGCCCATAGATCGTGCCTGGCACATACTGACTAACTACGCCGCGATCAAACGCCTCAACCCGGATGTTCAGCGCAGCGAGGTCATTCATCATGACGGGCAAACACTTTTGCGCATGCATATCAAAAGTTGCGTGCTTTTCATGTGCTTTCCGGTCACCCAGACCGAGGCCATGACAAGCCATAAGCCATTCGAGATCACGGGCACCATCATCCCGATGCTCTCAAGCTTTCGGGCGGGGTTCTCGCGCTGGCGTCTCTATTCCGTACAAGGCGGCACCCGCGTCTCGTTTAAGGCGGCGCTGACGCCGTCCTTTTATATTCCCCCGATCCTCGACTCTTGGCTTATCAAGCGTAAGCTCAGAACCGAGATGCAAACGACCGCCCGTCATCTGGCCGCTTGGGTGAAGAGATCGCGCAAGACCTGAGCCTTGCCCCTGAGCAGTCACCCACCTTTGGTCGGTTTTGCTGGGTAAGGAGGAGGTTCATGACACCACGCTCAAGGGTTTCTGCTTTTTGCCTGTCCCGAGATACGCGCTGAGTTTCTGCGGACCTCGAATAAAGCCTCGCGGGTCGAGTCGCTGCAAACCCGCTCCAACCTACGGATGGAGTTTTTTTTGGCGGCTGGTGGCCAAAGGGGGAACCATGGAACAAAACTGCGTCAAGCACACTGGGCTTTGCCATTTGTGGTCAGCCCTGCGAACATCATGCAGCAAGATACGGGTCGCATGAGAGCTGCGTTTGCCTTAACGTGTGACGGTTCGACCACGAATTTGCGCGGAACTCGTTATGCACAAGGCCATAGAACCGTCGATTCTGTATTTCGGCACACCCGTTATTCTTATTAGCAGTACAAACGAAGGGGGGACGTACAACGTCGCGCCCATGTCTTCGATATTTTGGCTTGGTTGGTACGGGATGTTAGGCTTGGCAGCGAGTTCGAAAACGACGCAGAACATGATTCGAACGGGCGAATGCGTTCTGAATCTGGCCTCTGTGCGTGAGGTCGCCGCCGTGAATCGTCTGGCGCTTACAACCGGCGCTACCCCCGTTCCGGAAAGCAAAAGGCTTCGAGGATACCGGTTCGAATCAGACAAGTTTGGGTTAGCGGAACTCACGCCCGTAGCATCCAAGACAGTTTCGGCACCGCGCGTACAGGAATGCCCCATCCAGCTTGAAGCGGAGCTAGTAGCGGTACACCGTATGGCTGAAAAGAGTGTCGATTATCATGGGCGCTTTGTGAGCATCGAGGTACGGATTCGGCACGTCTACGCAGAAGAGTCCCTGCTCGTGGATGGCGCGGCGAATCGAATTGATCCCGATAAGTGGCGGCCGCTCATCATGAGTTTCCAGAAGTTGTACGGACTGGGCTCGTCTTCGTATCAGTCGGCATTGGCCGCCATCCCGGAACCCCTGTACGGCCAACCCGCCCACGAAAAGACCTGGTTGTAAGAGGGTAGGCGGGCATGCAAAAGAAGGCTGGCTTTCCGCCATCAGATTATGAGCGTATCGCCAAAGCCATCGTTTTTATCACCGGCCGTATCGAGCGTCAACCAAGCTTGGCTGACATCGCGGCCCATATCCATCTGAGCCCTTTTCACTTTCAGCGTCTCTTTTGCCGCTGGGCCGGAATCACGCCCAAAAGGTTTTTGCAGGCGCTCACGGTGGAGCGCGCAAAACCATTATTGCGCGATGCTAAACCCGTTTTGGACGTATCGGACACGCTAGGCTTGAGTAGTGGCGGGCGCCTCTACGACCACTTTGTCCGTCTCGAGGCCGTGACCCCCGGCCAATACCAGTTAAGGGGTGCTGGGCTAAAGATCGCCTATGCCGTACATGACACGCCTTTCGGCAAGGCCTTTTTGGCTCTCACGCCTCGAGGTGTGTGTGCCTTAGCGTTTCTAGAATCCGCGGATCCGGAGGAACAACTGGGAAACCTTCGAAAAGACTGGCCGTATGCCGAGCTGCGCGAATCCCTACGGGATACGCGATCCATGGTAGCGGCGGTCTTTAACGGGACGCGTCGGCAAGATCGGCCTTTGTCTTTGTATGTTGCGGGCACCAACTTCCAGGTGAGCGTCTGGAAGGCCTTATTACAAATACCCAAGGGAGGGGTGGCTAGTTATTCACAGGTAGCCGCGGCCGTGGGGCACCCCCGCGCCGCGCGGGCGGTTGGGCAGGCCGTGGGCGCCAATCCCATCGCCTTTCTGATCCCCTGCCATCGGGTTATTCAGGAAAGCGGTGGCTTGGGCGGGTATCGTTGGGGCACGGCCCGGAAACAGCTTATTCAGGTGTGGGAATCGGCACGGCGTAAATCGCGCTAGAAACACAAGATCGAAAAGTACGTCTGACGGCACGATCGGTCAGACGCCCCCGGCTGTCGTCTCCACGCCAGGCATCGCGGCCTCGTTAAGGACGGACTCGGATGTCCGGGCCAGCGCGTAGAGGTTCCCGCGATCGCAGATTGGGGGCCGCTGGCCACCCTCTACAGAGCCGTGGCAGCGAGAAACAAGGTCTGATCAAGGCGCTCTAGGGCCCATGCATGAGGAAACTGCCGGCGCATGGTATCCAGGATGGGCCTCGTGTTCCAAACGGCCTCTTGGCAACGACTCAGTATGGGAATCATGTCCTGGCGGGAGAGACGGCAGCTCGTCTCGCCAAAAGTCAGCAGTTCTTCCGTGGTGGGCCAGGATAGCGTGACATTCCGCTTAAGCGGGAGGGCGGGCTGATCATCTCGGATCCAGACGACCGTGCTCACAATATCGTAAGCAGGCGCAAGTCTTGGGGAGGTCGGGTCATCGTACACCAAGCCAAAGTTTTTGAGGTGCGCATCACCGTTGCGCAGCAGGGTATTCATGACGACCACGGCAAATAGGGTGCCTAGCGCCGGTTCCCTGCAGTACATCTTCAGAATCTCGGCGACATTCGCCATGCTGGATGTGTACTTGGCGGTTCGTGGCAAGCCAGACAGGGCACAGAAATCCTCAAACCCCAAGCGCTGTCCCTCTTCTCCCACGTCAAATCGTTTCACAAGAAGGGCGTGCCCGCCCGCTACGAGTTCCGAGTCTACCGTCGGGATACCGGCCGCACGACACGCCAAAAGACAGAGGTGTTCGACGAGCACAATGCCCGGAAATTCGGATGTTTCGAGTTTGAGGATGGCGTCCCCCACAGGAAACGACAGGGCCTTGTGCAAGGGTGCTACGGCGAAGGCCTTGGGGAATATCCCCGATAGCCCGGTTTGGACGGCCAAGCGCTCAATCAAGCTCTCTAGCACAAGGGCTGTCGTGGACGGGTTCCTGATAAGCTCCGATACCGCATGACTCGCGCAAAGGGCGGTGGCGGTGTTGAGGCCTTGTCCCTGCGGCAGGATCCGAACCCTGCCGACCATGTTCTGACCCACGAGAGCCAGGACATCAAAATCGTCGTCAATCTTGAGAGTCTTTCCCGCAATACGATAAATGGCCTCGAGAAGGGCTCCTTCCGGAAAGCCGACTTGTAAGGCGGGGGGAATGATCATAAAAGGATCCGAGTAGTCCTCGTTCACGGGCATCGTGAGCGACACGGCGTCCCCGGGTCGCATACCGGGCAGGTACGAGAATGTGTACTCACCGTTGCCCGAGCGATCAAGGCGCGCGACCCGGGTGTCCCGGACGTAAATGTCCAGGCACTCCATTCAAATAAGACCTTGTTCGCGCATCGCCATGAGCTGATAGACAGTCGGGCGCATGGGCAAGCTGCCATCCGGCGCCCGTTCTATCTTGGGCTTTTGTCGGAGATCGAAACCCAGGCCGAGCGTTTCCAATACGGCTAAAACGTTAGCCAGCGTGACCTGGGCACTCCCCGCTTCGATGTTCCGTAAGGTACCGCGAGCGATGCCGGCTCTTTTCGCGAGATCCCGCTGTGATAAGCCGAGGAACGTCCGGCGCTGAATGATTCTTTGGGCAATCTTCTCGGTCATGGGGTTCATGGCCCAAATGGTATAACATACTGTACCACCCAGCAACTATAGAGGGATCTGGGGCTCGGCCGTGGGCGGCTATGGTGGGTACACGTTGAAGATATATTCTACCGCCCACTCTTTCGCCCCTTAGGCGAAAACGCCACATACAGCATGGGCCCCACAAAGAGCGAGGCCGCGACCGCCAAAACGAGCCCGCCCATCACCGCGGTCGCAAGCGGCTTTAAAAGATCCGTCCCGTGGCCTACCCCGATCGCCAAAGGCAAAAAGCCTAGGACGTCGGCGGCCATGGTCATCACAATGGGCCGTAAGCGCCGGCGGGCCGCGAGCTCGACCTCGAGGCGCCCCGGAATCGGGCGGTAATGGCGGGCCTGGCCGAAGACCAATATGCCGTTATTGACAACAATGGCGAACACCAGGAGGAGGCCCAGAAAGGAGGTGCTATCAAGCGGCGTGCCGCGCAGCCACAGGGCGACAAGCGCCCCGAAGGCGCTGAGCGAGGTCGCGATCAGGACCGCGAGCGCGGCGCGTTGCGTCCGCAACTGATAACCCACAAGGACCAACAATACGAGGAGCGCAAAAATGAGCGTCAGCTCCATTTGCGAAAAGCTCTTGGCCTGCTCCTTGTAATACCCGGCGATGCTTACGGTGATTCCGGGTGGCAGATGGGCCTTCGTTATAAGGCGCCGCGCCGTGGCCGCCGCGGTGCTTAATCCCATCGCCTGTTTCGGGCGCACTTGGATATCGGTATAGGGCACGAGGTTTTGGTGGGTGATCACGGCCACCGAAGGGTTCGTACGGGCGTGCGCGAAGGCCGCAAGCGGCGCATACGGGCCGCCTGGCGCATGGACAAAGAGGCGGGGGAGGAGACGCGCCGTCACGGGCTGTGAAGGTTTGAGGTCTACCGTGATCGGCAGAATCTGGGCGCCACGCAAGAGGAAGCCGGCCGGCACGCCCCAGTACCCGGCCTCGATCTGCTCACCTAATAGGGGCGGCGTGAGCCCGTTTTGAAGGGCGCGGGTGCGCGGGATAAAGGTAATCGCAGGGCCGGCCGACGAGGTCGGAAAGCTCACATTAGCGAATGTATGGCTCGACTGGAGAAGGTCTTTCACCTTTTGTCCCCAAATTGCCAGCGTGCGCGCGCTATGGCCAAAGAGATCGACATCAAGCGGCGAATGGGCGCCGGACATATTGCCAAGCTGGGTCACGAGCAGCTGGTGGAGCTTTAACATGGTCAAGCTCGGGTAGGCCTCGCGAAACAAGGCCCCTAGGTGACGAATGGTGGCGCGAGCCGAGGCCGCCGACTTCAGCGTGATAACAAGATCGCCCTTATTCGGCGTGGCGCGCGGGTTCCCGAGGCTTTGGCCGACCACCACCGACACCGTTTTGACAAGCGGATCGTGGGCCGCAATGGCAACCAAGCCCCGGCCGACCTTAAGCGTATCAGAGGCCGAACTCCCGGTCGGAGTCCGAAACGGCACGGCAATCACGCCCTCGTTCCATGCCGGCAGGAAGGCGGTCGGCAAGACCCGAAACACGGCGAAGGCCGCCAATAGCACCAGTAGGCTCGCGAGCACCCCGAGAAACGGACGTCTCAACGCACCACGAAGCGTGCGCGCATAAGTCACCTTGGCGCGGCGCGCTGGCCGCCAGGCCTTAGGCGTGAACCGCCCGCGGCCTGCCAAAACCGCGGCGAGTAAGGGCGTTACCGTCAGCGCGACCCCTTGCGAGACGACCAAGGCCGTGACCAGGGCAATCGCCATTTGCCGAAACAAAATGCCTATCGTTCCGGACAGAAAGATGAGCGGCACAAACACTAAAGCCGAGGTCGCGGTCGCAAAGGTCATCATCGGAAGGACCTCGCCTGCGGCCACAAGTGCTCGTCGACGTCGGTCCTCCCGGGTCCCCGAAGGCCTGCCATGCGTTGCCTGCTCGATCACGACGATGGCGTGATCGACAAGCGCCCCGATTGCGGCTGTGATGCCGCCCAGAGTCATGATATTGAGACCGAGATGCAGCACGTGCAGAATCAGCAGGGTGCCGGCCAGCGACAAGGGGACGACGATCAAGGTCGCAAGCGCGGTATCGACCCTCCGCAAAAAGAGCAGCAAGACCCCAAAGGTGATCAGGGTCCCCAGGGCCAAGGCCACCCAAACATCGTGGAGGCTTGCGCTGATCAGGCCCGAGAGGTCGTAGTCGCGTACCAAACGAACCCCCGAAGGGAGGCCGGTACGCAAGGCCGCGATCGCCCGCGCCACACCGGCCGCCACCTTTTCGACGTTGGCGTCAGCCTGCGCTGCGACCTCGATCAAGAGGCTGTGACGATAGTGAGTCACAGCCGAACCGCGGATTCGGGGCGGTGGACCTACGCCAATGCGGGCCAAATCACCGAGCGGGATGGTGGCGCCCCCCGCACCCCCCAAGGGAACAGGCAGAGTCCGCAGGTCTGCTACGGTCGCCGGACGCCCGGCCGCGGTCAGGAGGAAGCTGCTGTGAAAGGCCGCCATGACGCCGCCGAAATAGGGTCCTTGATGGACCTTCAAGAGCCGGACTATGCGCATAAGCCCGAGGTGCGCGGCAATGAGACGCGTAAGCGAAAGGGCGACATGAACCTGGGGCCATCCGCGGCCGACCGAGGCCACCGTATAGACCCCCGGCACATCCAGAAGCCGTGGTTTGATAGTGAAGGCGTAGGTCGGCAATAGATCGCTGCTGGTCCGGTTCTGCGCGACCAGGGCGTATTCCGCGAACGGATAGATGCTTGGCATCATAAGTCGCACGGTCATATGCGCCCCGGGCGGGAGCGCCACTTGGCCTAAGCGCGCCTCGAGCAACAAATACGCCTCGTTAGGGCTAAGAGCGCTATTGAAAAACGCATGAACCTTGGAGAGTCCGTTACTGGTGGTCGACCGGACCAAAGTGACGTCGGGAACCCCCTTGGCGGCCTGTTCCAAAGGCTCGGTCACACGCACCAACATCACTCGGACCGGCAAATACCCGTCGCTTACCAAGACCGACACGCGCGGAAAGTTGACGTTCGGAAAGACACTGCGGGGGAGTGAGCGAAAGGCAACGAGGCCCGCAGCCAGAACCAGCAGCGCCACCAAGAGCGTGGTAAATCGGTTCTCCCATAAGGCCGTGAGGTAGGTCTTCACCGCACGACCCGAACCGCCGTGCCGGCGCGCAACCGCGCCACATGTGAGTCGATCACGAGGGTGCCAGGCGCAAAGCGCGTCTTAATGAACGCCCGGTGCGCACCGAGGTGTTCGACCTGCACCGGAGAAGGCACAACGTGCCCGGCCTTAAGGAGATAGACGCGCGCGCGGGCGTGGCGAATTACGAGCGCTTGGCGGGGCACCGAAAGCGCCACCGCCCTATGGCCAAACAAGGCAAGCCGCACGGTCTCGCCGGGACGCAGAGGGACTTTGATGCCGCGCACATAAGCGCGCACAAGCCCCAAGCGATCGACCCTCTCGGCTAATGCGTAGACGCGACCATCCGCGCTCGCAGGTTGCCCGGCCAGCGCTACCCGGGCCCCCACGAATACGCGGTCGGCATCGCGCACCGTCAAGGCCGCCGTTTCATAGAGGCCCCCGGCCCCGGCTATGATTGCGACCGCGGCTTTACGGACCAACCAGGCGCCGGGCGCTGCGCGATACCGAACGGTCCCAGCGAACGGGGCCCGGACGACACCACGCGCGAGCCGGCGCGCGGCCGCTAAAAAGGCCGCGTTATCGGCCCGCCATGTGGCCTTCAGGGCTTGCACTTGCGCGCTCGTGATTAAGCCCTGACGCGCCAAAACCTCCCCTTGTCGATAGCCCGTGTGAGCGGCTTGTACGCGCGCGCTAAAAGCACGCACCGTGGCGGCGAGGCTGGTTGGCAAGAGGCGCGCGATTACGGCCCCGGTCGCGACGCGCGTCCCGGGCGCCACCACATAGGGTCCCATCAAGGCATCGTACGGGGCCTGCACCATCGTCCGGTCAGGTCCGTGAGTGCGGCCAAAGACCACGATCACGGGCCGATAGGGGGCCTTAATCGCGCGGGCGGCATGGACCACCAAGAGCGGGTGGGCACAGGCAACGCAAGACACCGCAAGGAGTCCCCACACGCCGCTCTTCACGAGCGCGCACCCGACCAGGGTGTGGCGGTTGCGGTCTGTAAAGCAATAGCAGCGGCGGCCTGGGAAAGGTGCAAAGCGGTCAATTGAAGACGCACCGTAAGAAGCTCCTGCATCAATGTGAGATAAGGAAAGAGACCCAGCGCACCCGCCTTGTAAGAGACGAGCGCCGAGCGCGCGAGCCCCGTCAGGGCCTGATCGCGCAAGCGCAGTTCGGAGACCTCATGACTCAGACTCTGGTCCATGCTCCGGAGTTTGTAGATTTGGGCACGCGCCGCGGCAAGCCTTGCGACATAGCCCTTAAAAAGCGCCCGGCGCCGAGCGCGCGCGATCGCCACCGCGCCCCGATTGCCGTTGAAAAGCGGGAGCACGAGGCTCAATTGAATACCGGCCTCACTGACCCCTGAGGTGTTCCTGGCCCCCGCAAAGCCCAAGCTCAGGCGCGGATACTGATCGAGCACGGCACGCAACAGCGCATTATCGGCGCTGTGGTAGGCGGCCACGAGTGCCACCAAATCCAAACGTCTCTGTAAAGCCTCCTTAAAAAGCGCCTGGGCCGATGCCTTCGGCAAGACTGCCGCCGCCGGGGGTGCTATGGCAAGCCGCGCCCCCGGCGGTAGGCCCAATTGCTGATCCAAGCTGAACCGCGCGCTTTGCACGGAGCGCTTTAAGAGCGCGGTCTTCAGACGCAGGCTATCCAACGCGGTGTCCCAGACGAGCGCCCTGGGCCCGGCAATGAGGTGGCGGCGTGCATCAATCGCAAGAAACTTCTCGCGCCGTCCCCAAAGAACCGCGGCCCGATGGGCGACCCGCCACTCTTGATCCAACCAGTAAAGGCGCCGGGCAGTCAGGCGCGCGTGGTTCGCCGCCAGCCACTCGCGCCAGGCGATTTCATAGTCGATCGCCGCGGCGTGCTCTTTGGCAATACGGATATCCGTATTGCGCGTGACAAGCCGCGAAAGATCCCACAAAAACCCATCGGTGAGCGATGTACTACGCCCCTCAGCCCCCGCACCGTAGGGCTTAAGGGCACTGAACTGGACTACGGGGTCTGGCAACAGTCCGGCCGAAAACACCTGGGCGCGGGCGATTTGGGCCCGGGCCCGCAAGGCCTTGAGTTGGGGGTTGGCCAACACCGCTAAGACGCCAAGCTCCTTTCCGGTGAGAGGCTTACGGAAATTAAGCGTAAGCGACGGCATCCCCGGCACCCGCAGGCGACGCGCCGCGTGGGCAAGCGCCTTCTGGGTCGGGGCGGCCATGTCCGCGAGCGCAGGTGCCCGTAAAGGCTTGGCGTGGTAGCTCGCGCATCCGGCCAGCGCAAGCAGCGCCACAGCGACTCCGGTGATGCGCATCCTTAGCCAACCGGCAACAGGGCACGGAATGAATCGACGGCCGAAAACTCGGCGCAGTCCTTATCCGGGCCACGCAGATCTGGCCTCCGCACGGCCAGGAGTTGGCGAATACCGTAATCACGCGCGCAGCGCAAAACCGGCAGGCTATCGTCGATCAGGAGCGTGGACGCCGGATCAAAGGGCTCCAGGGCCTGCAGTTGGCCCCAAAACGGCGGGTGCTCCTTGGCCAAACCGAGATCGTGGGCACACACGACGGCGTCCATGTACCGATCTATACGGGTCTCTCGAAACTTCAGGCTGACCGTCTTCCCATGGGCGTTTGTTACGAGAACGAGACGCTTACCAGCCGCGCGCATCGCCTGCAGAAACTCTTCGACATAAGGCCGAATACTGATCCTGTGGGCCACCTCCTCCTTCAGCTTGGCAATATCGAGCGCAAGTTCGTCACTCCAGTAGTCGACGCTATACCAGTTGAGGGTGCCCTGCGCGCGCAGAAAACGTTGCGACAAAATGACCTTGGCCTCGTCTAAAGGAAGGCTATTGCGTTCCGCGTAGCGGAGCGGGACGTGCTCTTGCCAAAAGTGGTTATCGAAATGCAGATCGAGCAGCGTGCCGTCCATATCCAGAAACGTTGTTTCCACCGAATTCCAGTCAATCATGACGCGCCCTCAAAGCGTCATTATAGAGAGGAAGGGCGGATGAGGCTAGCGGACGAAACAGGCCGCGTGCTAGTCTCGTCGCGTGTCCAGCCCGGAACCCTGTCCCCTCTGCCAGCTTTCGCCGACCGGCGCACTGTGGTCCGATGCCCAGTGCCTCGTGATCCCGGCGCAAATCTCCGGGATCGGGGTCTTTTGTCGGGTGGTTTGGCGGACCCACATTCGGGAGATCACAGACCTTACCTACAGCGATCGACACCGGCTTCTCGATGTCGTGGCGGGAACGGAAGAGGTTTTACGGGACCTCCTAAGGCCTGTAAAAATGAATGTGGCATCGCTTGGGAACCTCGTACCCCATCTCCACTGGCACGTCATCCCGCGGTTTCAGGACGACCCGTTCTTTCCCGATAGCGTATGGGCCACCGCACGCCGCCCCGGGGGCACGCGCCAAGTCCTCTCCGAAGACGTCTTACGGGCGGCTCTTAAAGAGAGGCTGAGCTTGTTGTCGAAAACGCCTCTATAATCTCGTAAGGCCCGAAGATGGCCAGGGAGGAGCATGAGCCAGCCACTTTATCTGGCGTTAGACCAGGGGGGGCACGCGACCCGGGCGACGATCTTTGACGAAAGAGGTGTCACCGTCGCCCGCAGCGAGGTTGCCGTAAACCACCAGAGCCGCGCACCCGATATCCTAGAGCAGAACCCGGAGGAGATCGTGAGCTCGCTCGGTCGAGCCATAGAAGAGGCCTTGCGTATCCTCGGGAACGCCGCCGCACTCCACATCGTCAGCGCCGGGCTTGCGACCCAAAGGGCCAGCCTCGTCTGCTGGGATAGCCGCACCGGACAAGCGCTTTCGCCGGTACTGAGCTGGCAAGATCGGCGGGCAAACTCGTTCATGGCCGACTACGCCTCGCAGGCCTTCGCCATCCGCGAACGCACCGGGCTTATGTTGTCGCCCCATTATGGCGCGCTTAAGATGCGCTGGTGTCTTGAGTATCTCCCAGCGGTGCGCGCCGCCGCCAAGGCCGGCCATCTCATCATGGGCCCTTTGGCGAGCTTCCTCGCGTTCCGGTCGGTGGTGCCGCAACCCTTGGTCGTAGATCCCGCCAGTGCCGCACGCACACTTCTCTGGAGCTGGTCGCGTAAGGACTGGGACCCCGAGCTTTTGCGGCTATTCGGTATCTCGGAGCAGAC
>JAJYPQ010000074.1 GCA_021795255.1 Pseudomonadota bacterium | reverse complement strand
CATGCGGGTTACGGAATTCCTCATCCTCGGATAAGGCATGTGCGGCCGTGGTCATCGCAAGCCCCGGTTCCCGTGCCAGACGCCCGGCGATGCGCGCCAGGAGCCCGGGCGGCATGAGCGGCTCGTCGCCTTGGAGGTTCACGATGATCTCGTCGTCCTTTACGCCAAGCACGCGTATGGCTTCAGCGATGCGATCGGTCCCGGAGGCATGAGTCGCTGCGGTCATAACGACCTCCCCACCCACTCGCTCTACGGCCAAGGCGACTCGTCGATCATCGGTCGCCACCGTGACGCGCTCCGCTCCGCTCGCTAGGGCGCGCTCATAGACCCGGACGATAAGGGGCGCGCCAGCTACGTCTCTCAGCGGCTTTCCTGGCAACCTCGTGGCATCGAAACGCGCCGGAATGACGACATGCATTCAACTAAAGCTCTTGGCTTCCTCGTCTGTAATCGCGCGCGCTTCCTCTTCCAGCATGACCGGAATATCGTCTCGGATCGGATAGGCCAAGCGATCGGCTTTGCAAACAAGTTCGCGGTCTTCCCTCTGGTAGCGTAGCGGGCCTTTGCAGACGGGGCATACCAAAATATCCAAAAGTCGCCTATCCATACCCCTCCTTTGCTGTTATTCGTGCCAGTATGCGCTGGGCGAGATTCGGATCCAGGGACGCCGTCACCGGAAGATACCAGTGGCCGGCCTTCGCGAAGCGCTCGCACTTCACGGCATCCTTCTCAGTCATAATGACCGGATCCTCGGAATCGAAAACCAAATCTCCCAAGGTGTAATTATGATGATCTGCGAACGCATGCGCCACTACCTGAAGACCAAGATGTTCAAGATACGCAAAAAACCGGCCTGGGTGGCCTATACCAGCCACGGCATGTACCCGCTTTAGGGTGTGGACGGGGACGTGCTCCGACCCGCCCAAGGCGTAAGCCCGTGTGCCCTCCAGGCGCATGCCCCACTCGCCCCGGGCCGGGGCTCCCTGCGTTACCCGAAAATCCAAGCTATCCCAGCGGTTGCGGCGCTCGCGCAAAGGCCCGCTCGGGAGACAATAGCCATTTCCAAAGCGGCGCCGACCGTCGAGCACCCCGATCTCCACGCGCCGCCCCAATCGGTAGTGCTGCAGACCATCATCGGCTATGACCACGTCACACCCCTCCGCCAGGAGCCCTTGGGCCCCGCGCGGCCGGTCGCGGCAAGCGATCACTGGCACGCCCGTGCGGCGTGCCAGCAAGACCGCCTCATCCCCTGCAAGTACGGGGTCGGTTCGGGGCGTGACCGCAAGCAAGCCCCGGTTACGCCCGCCATAGCCCCGCAGGACAATACCGGGACGTAGCCCGGCACTCTGGAGTTGGGCGCATAACCACGCCACAAATGGGGTCTTGCCGGTGCCTCCTACCGTGATATTCCCGACCACGATGACCGGCACGGGCAATTGTTGCACACGACAGTAGCCGCGGCGGTAAAGTTGACGGCGAATATCAGTTAAAGCGCAATATAGGACACTGAGCGGCATGAGCGCCCAATTCCCGAAATCATCTCGCTGCCAATAGGGCCACAGATCTTTCACCAGTCGTACACCAGTTGCAATAGGGTTTCTGTGACGGCCGCGGCGCGCCGCCTCTCCTCCCAGAAGTAGCGCCTGAGGCCGTCTGCGCTTGCCCGTCCAGCGGCCGGTTCAGCGACCACGTTTTGCCAATACGCCCACAACTCTCGGTCACTGACTTCGTGGATCGGTGCCTGGCGCAGAAGGTCCAGGCCAGACGGTCTTTCAGCGCTGACGACCCGTCCACCAGCAAGCGCCGCCCACAGCAAAGGTTCAGGCGGCTGGGAAAGGTGTATGCCGTGGCAGCTAGCCGCAAGTGCTGGCCAAAACCGGTCGTCATCGACCCACACCACAGCGCCCCGGGACAAGGGCTGGCGGTCACGATCCCAAGCGCTTAAAGCGAGGGTATCGGCAGCGCGGGTCCCGACAAAAAGAATATCGCTCGCAGCAAGCTGTGATCGGCGCCAAGAGCGAACCTGCCCGTCCACCACCCCCGGATCCGGGTCGGTCAACCACCAGAGGGCGCGAGCATGGGCGCCCGCAATCCCAGAAAACGTGGGCTCCACCTGGGCTTCCGCCATAAGCGAGAAAAACGCCGCGTCCGATTGGGGTCGACCCTTCCACGCCTGCCGTTCGCTTAAGGTATTGGGGAAGCCATGGCAATGAATCGCACCCTGCGGCGGCGGCCCGTGCAGGACACAACAGGGCACTTTCGTCCGCGTCAGGGCCGATGCCAACTCCGGGCGCAAGGCTTGGCCGACCGCAATGACTCCAGCGGGCGCGAGACGGCTGAGTACACGCTCGGTCGCGGCCACCCGGTCGGCTGGTCCAAACCCGTATCCGGTCCGCGGCAGTTTGTCGAGCCAAGCCCACTCTTGGCGATACTCTTCCTCAAAGGTTACGACCAGCCGCACATCCTGGCGCCGTTCCCGGACGGCGCGGGCCGCCTCCACGGCCAGACGGGCGTGCACGGCCTTGCCATCGGTCTTGATCCAGAGAATCCGTCCAGTTCCGGCTGGGGTCCCAAGAAAGCCCAGGCGCGCGTTGGCGCGGCCGTAATTTTTATGGAGACGGTCTTTGATGTCGGCCCAAAGACCGGCAAGCCCATGACCTTCGTAGGCGAGCTTAGGCATGGAATTGCAGCGAGTGCAGCCGTGCATAGGTCTTCTTTAAGGCCAAGAGCTCGACGTGAGAGCCACGCTCTACCACCCGCCCCTTGCTCATGACGAGGATGCAATCGGCATGCTCGATCGTAGACAGCCTATGAGCGATCACGAGCGTTGTCCGATTTTCCATCAGCCGCACCATGGCCGCTTGCACATGGCGCTCGGACTCACTATCCAAGGCCGCGGTCGCCTCATCCAAGATCAGTACGGGGGCATCCTTGAGCAACGCGCGCGCGATCGCTATGCGCTGGCGCTGGCCCCCCGATAAACGCAGCCCGCGTTCGCCCACAACCGTATCGAGACCGGCCGGCAGGTCCTTCACGAATTCCGCGATATGAGCCGCTTCGATGATGTCCGCGAGCCGTTCTTCGCTGGCCTTTGATTTATGCCCATAGAGGATGTTCTCGCGAATAGTGGTATCGAAGAGCACCGTTTCCTGGCTCACGAGCGCAATATGTGATCGCAGGTTGGCAAGCGTAAGTTCGCGGGTATCGATCCCGTCTATGAGCATGGTTCCGGACTCGGCCGTATAAAAACGCGGCAGCAAATTCGCAATCGTGGTCTTCCCGCTTCCCGAGGTCCCCACCAAGGCAAGGGTTTGGCCGGCCGGTATGGCGAAGGACACGTCGTGGACAGCAGGCCGTGCCCCCTGCCCGTACCGAAACCGCACCTGCCGATACTCGATCTCCCCACGTACCCGGGCGATGGTTCGGCGACCGGTTTCGGTCTCGGGTGGCTGATCGATAAACGTGAACACGCTTTGCGAGGCCGCCATGCCGGTTTGGAGTGTCTCGTTGACCTGGGTTAATCGCTTGATGGGCGCCAAAAGCATCATCATCGCCGTGACGTAAGACATAAAGGCACCGACTGTGGCATGCGGCTCGGTCATCGCCGAATGCACGACCCAGGCGAGCGCTGCCGCCGCCAATAACTGCACGAACGGAACCCCTGAGGCAGAGACCCGCACGCGGCGCATGTTCTCGCGCCGATTATGCTCGTTGGCTTCTCCAAACGCCGTCAGGGCCAAGTCTTGCCCCCCGAAGGTCTTGATAACCCGATGACCATCCACGGCCTCCTGGACGACATGCGAAATCTCGCCCATGGAATCTTGGATGGATCGACTGGTGCGCCGGAAACGCCCACCCATTCGACGATTCACGAGCGCGATCAGAGGGGCCACGCCTAGGATCGCCAGTGTGAGACGCCAGTTGAGGTAGAGCATCCACCCCAATAGGCCAAGAACGGTAAGATTGTCTTTTACGAGCGTCGACAGCGCGCGGGTCGCCGCACTTGCCACTTGCTCTACGTCATAGATCAGCTTGGCGATCAAAACGCCGGATGAGTGGGCATCAAAAAACGTCGTAGGAAGATAAAGAAGCCGGGAGAACATATCAGCGCGCACGTCAAAGACCACGCGCCGCCCGACCCAGTTCATCAAATAGTTAGACACGAACGAGGCCAGCCCGCGCACCAGAAACAGAGCCACGAGGGCGAGCGGCATGAGGCGAATGCTAGCGGGGTTCTTATGAACAAACCCACCGTTGAGAAGCGGCCGCATAAGTGCTGCGAACACCGGCTCGGTCGCGGATCCTATCGTCATGCCAATGATCGCCAGCGCGAACGTTCCCCGATAGGGCCAAGCGTAGCGGAGTAAGCGCCGGTAAAGACCGTGCGTGTTTTCGGTCACGGCGCGGAACGAACCTTAGTCGCAAAAACAATGCGCCCAAGACCCAGTCTGCGCGCCGCATCCAGTGCATGCACCACGGCGCGATAGGGGGCCTTACGGTCCGCATAGAGAATAATCGGGGTGTCGGGCCCATGGGTGTGCGCGGCCAGCGCGCGCATGATGGCCGGTTCGTTGCTGGAAACTAAGCTCCCGTCAATCGCAAAGTCTCCGGCGGCGTCAATGACGACCCGCACTCCATGCGCCTCTAAAGCCTTATTCGGGTGGGCCTGGGGGAGCTGAACCTTGAGCGCGGATTCGCGTGCGAAACTCGTCGTCAGAACAAGAAAGATCAATGTCATCAAAAGGACGTCGATCATCGGCACGAGATTGATTTCAGGCTCCTCTGGCTCGCGCTGACGAAACCGCATTAGGATACCTCGCGCTCGCCCTTGAGTATTTCCACCAAGCGCATGGCCTCGCGCTCCATGTCGACCAGCAAGCCGTTGACGCGCGCCCTGAGGTAGCGGTAAAAAATGAGGCTTGGGATGGCGATACCGAGGCCGGTCGCCGTAGTCGTGAGCGCCTGGGCGATTCCGCTCGCCAGTATCGCGGGGTTGCCCATACCGACCTGGCCTAGGCCCGAAAACATCCGGATCATGCCAAGCACGGTGCCAAGAAGCCCGAGAAACGGCGCGATGGCAGCGATGGTCCCTAAGGCGTCCAGGTAACGCCCGAGGTCTGTCGCCACGTGCCGGCCGGCGTCTTCTATGGCCTCGCGTACGATGGCCCGCGAATGACGCCGGTTGACCAGGCCTACCGCCAGTACCTCGCCTAGCGGCGATCCCGCTTCGAGCACCTTCAGTTGTTCCGGGGATATCTCTCCACGCCCGAGCCAATCCCGGGCGGCAGCGGCCGCCGCCACCGGTGCCACCTTGCGCCTCTGCAGGGCGAACAGGCGTTCACCGATGATAGCGACCGCCAATACCGAGCAGAGTAAAAGTGGCCACATGACGAAGCCACCCGCCTTTATGAGTTCAAGCACGATTTATCCCTAGAGGCTCAAGTTCTGGCTTACTCTAACAAGGCCGAACAGGCGTGGGAAGCATTAGGCCCCAGTTCCTGCCGCCAGAGCGCCATCCACTATAGTGGTCACGCGCCCCACGAAGCGCGCCAGCTCTTGATCATGGGTCACGAGGATCAGACTCGTCCCCAAAGATTGGTTCAGCTCCAATAACAGCTCGAATACGCTGCCCGCGTTCCGACGGTCGAGATTACCGGTCGGTTCGTCGGCCAGCACACATTGGGGTTCGTGTACGACCGCGCGCGCGATAGCGACCCGCTGGCGCTCGCCGCCGGAGAGTTCCGTGGGCTTATGGTGGGCGCGATCGGCCAGTCCTACGCGCTTTAGCATGGCGCGTGCCCGATCGGCGGCGGCCCTAGGGGCCGCACGCCCTATCAAGAGCGGAAAGGCGACGTTTTCGAGGGCCGTAAATTCCGCTAACAAATGATGGAACTGATAGACAAATCCGAGGGTTTGATTGCGTAAGCGCCCGCGCGCGGCCTCATTTAATTGCGCGAGATCCTTGCCGTCCACGAGGATCCGCCCGCGAGTTGGACGGTCAAGGCCGGCAAGCAGGTGCAAAAGAGTACTTTTACCGGTCCCGGAGGCACCGACTATGGCCAAGCTCTCGCCTTGGCCTACGGTAAGATCGATCGAGCGCAGAACATCGACATGCAGGACGCCTTCGGCGAACGTCTTTCCCACTCCCTCGGCACGGATCACTTCGGTCATTCGTAGCGCAAGGCCTCGGCGGGTTCGGTTTTAGCGGCCCGCCAGGCGGGGTAGAGGGTAGCAGCAAAGCTCATGGCAAACGAGGTGACCGCCACATGAATGACATCGGCCCAGCGCAGATGCGAAGGGAGCTCGCTTATGTAGTACACATTGGCCGACAAGAAGCGGGTATGAAAGACGTGTTCTATGAACGGCACAATGGTCGTCAAGTTCAGCGACAACACGATCCCCAATACGACCCCCACAAAGGTCCCGATCACGCCAATTAACGTCCCTTGCACCAAAAAGATGACAAGGATGCTGCTTGGGCTCGATCCCAGGGTACGCAAGATCGCGATATCGGCACGCTTGTCGGTCACCACCATGACTAAGGTGGCGACAATATTGAAGGCCGCCACGGCCACGATGAGGAGCAGTATCACAAACATGACAGTCTTTTCAGTCTTCAAAGCCCGGAAAAAGTTGGCGTGCTCCTGACTCCAATCCCGCACTTGGTCATAAAGTGGTAACTTTGCGCTGAGGGCCCGTCGGATCTGGGGCGCCTGTTCCACGTGGGTCAGCTTAAGACGCACGCCTGTCACTTGCCGTCCCATATGGTAAAGCGCTTGGGCGTCGCGCAGGTTGATGAGCGCAAGTCCGGCGTCATATTCATACATGCCGACGTTGAAGATCCCCACGACCTTGAAGCTACGAAGTCGTGGTAGAAATCCGGCGGGTGTCACCATGCCGCCCGGCGCGACCAAAAGAATACGCGACCCGACTGTGGCTCCGAGGCGCCATGCCAGGTAGCGCCCGAGCACAATCCCGAACCGACCCGGACGCAAGGCCTGAAAACGGCCCGAGACCATGTGCGTGGCGATGTCCGATACGCCCTTTTCCCGATGGGGAATAACGCCGCGCACGATAGCGCCGCTCGAAAACTGACCATGCACGAGCAGGCCCTCGCCGCGCACATAAGGGGCCGCAGCCACGACCCCGGGCTCATGCAAAGCCACACCGGTCACGGAGCGCCACTCTTTCAAACGGTGCGCCGGGCCGCTTACGGTGACGTCCGAAATCACGCCCAAGATCCGCTGCCGCAAGGTGCGTTGAAAGCCATTCATAACCGACAGGACTGTGATCAAGGCCATCACGCCAAGGGCAATACCCATCATCGATGTCACAGAAATAAAGGAAATAAAGTGATTGCGGCGCCGGGCACGCATATAGCGCAGGCCTACAAAGATCTCGAAGGGACGGATCATGGCGCCTTAAGGACGTCCTGTGCGCCTTTTACCTCAGTTCCAAGGGTTGTCGCGAGCCGGTCCAGGCTCGCCTTCAACTCAGGATCAGCGATGGCGAGCGCAAGCCCGACAAGGCACCGGGCAGCCTCGGAGGACCGGTGCGCAGGAAAGGATTGCGCACTTTTCGGGCGGGACTTCTGGCCTTCGATAACGCGTATGACGACCTCCGAAAGACCTTCAAGTCCGATTTGCGTGCGCAGCCGCACCATAAGATCCGGCAGCTCCTGGCGTAGCCGCGCTGCAAACGCTGATCCGGGCACCACCACGCACAGCCGCCCGCGGCAATACCATTGTGGTTCGACCCGCTCAAGGCTCGCGGGACAGCACTGAAGCCACAACGGCCTTAATCTCTCCGCGACCAAAAAGTCCGCGGGCGGCGTCGGCACGGCGTGCTGAAGAATACGGGCGATGTCATGCATGCCCTCAGTATGCCAGACTCCTGGAGTCTTTGGATATGCCGCGTCCGACCGGTTACACTCAACCCATGTCATCACTTGCCGAGCGACTCGACGCGGTTTTGCAGCGCGTGCACGAGGCCGCCGAATGCAGCGGTCGCGATCCCGACTCTATACGACTCGTCGCCGCCTCTAAAGGCCAAGCCCCAGCGGCGTTATCCGAACTTGTGAATCGGGGTCACTGGCGGTTCGGCGAAAACCGCGTTCAAGAGGGTCTGCCGAAAATAGAGGCCGTGGCCGATCCACGAGTGGAATGGCACTTTTTGGGGCCGCTGCAACGGAATAAGGCGCGCTTTCTTCCGGGTCGTTTCCACTGGCTGCACTCGCTCGATCACCTGGCGGTGGCCGAAGCCCTTGCGCGCCATATCAGCGCGCCGGGCCAAGAGTTACGCGTTCTTGTGGAAGTGAACGTGACAGGCGACCCGCGCAAGCATGGGCTCTCGCCCGCACAGCTGTTTCCGTTCTTAGAGGCCTATTGCGCCCGCTCGTGGCCCGGACTCATCCTATCTGGTCTCATGACCATCGGGCCGAAAGACGCCCCGCCCGCTGCTATCCAGCGCTGTTTCGCCGGTTTGCGGGGCTTGAGCGAAGGGGCCCGGGACCGCTTTGGGCTAAGGTCCTTTGCCGAGCTATCTATGGGAATGAGCGACGACTACCCGTTGGCGATCGCCGAGGGCGCCACGATAGTACGCGTGGGTCGCGCACTCTTCGGTGAGAGATCTCAAGGGTTAGGAGTCGTGGGCGCCGACCACGGTGGCGCCTAACGCCATAATCGCGGCCCCCCACCACGCCTGAGCGCCTAGGACCGTATGCAGCAAGACATGCTGGGAAAAGGCCGCTGTGATGACCTCAAACAATAAGATTACGGCCGACTGTCGGACCGGCAGCGCCGTGACGCCATACTGAACGAGCCATGTCATAACAAAGACCCCCAGACCCCCAAAGACCGCGGCCGAGACCAAGACGAGACCGGAGGCGTGAGGCCCTCCGTGGTCCCTCAAGCCCAACACCAAAAGCCCGACAAAAATCACACCCACGAAAGTCGAAACGACCTTCGCTTCCAGCGAGAGCCTAGGGTTCGCCCGTAAGATGACGTTCGCCGCGGCGAAACTCACGCCCGCGGTCAGGGCCAGGACATCGGGAAACCGAAGCTCGGGCGCGGCATCGCGCCACAAGAGAATCACGGTACCGGCAAGGGCCGCCACGACACCGGACAAAACGACCCAACCTAAACGTTCACGTAAAAATACCCGTGCCAATAAGACCGACCAGACCGGGGACAGGTAAAAGAGTAGGGTCACGCGCAAAATATTGTCGTGCAGGACCGCGACCACAAAGCCCACATTGGTAATGCCGCCTAAGACGGCGAGGGTAAGCCAGACCCGCCAGGGCCCGGTGACAGCGCGCCGGCGCGCGAAGCCCAGTAAAAGCCCCCCGATAGTCGCCCCGGCAAACAAGATGACCGCAAGCCAGACGCCGGACAGGCCGTGGCGGGCAAAATCCCGCAAGGGATACCACAAGAGGCCCCAGGCGCCGGCTCCCGCCAGCAAGGCGGCCACCGCTCCACAACGATCCTTGGTCACAACCGAGCACTCCCGTATAATCGCCCAATCCACAGAGCCCGCATCGACCATGAACCCCCATATCGGATTGCTCCACCCCTACCCCTTCCAGCGGCTCGCGACCCTCATAGCGCCCCTCACCCCGGCCCCTTTGCCCGCGATCAACATGGCCATAGGCGAACCTCGTCATCCGGCCCCGGAGCTGGTGACTGCAGAGATTGCCGGGGGGCTTGCGGCCTTATCGACCTATCCGTCGACCCGCGGCGGGGACCGGCTTCGGCAGGCAATCGCCCGCTGGCTGACAAATAGATTTCACTTACCCGCCGGACGACTCGACCCCGAGCGTCACGTCCTACCAGCCTCCGGGAGTCGTGAGGCGATCTATTCCGTCGTTCAGGCCCAGATCGACACCACTCGCCACCCGCGCCCCATCGTCTTGATGCCTAATCCCTTCTATCAAATCTATGAGGGGGCAGCACTCCTTGCCGGTGCCGAACCCTACTATATCAATACCACCGCGGCCAATGACTTTCGCATGGACTTTCAAAGTGTCCCGAAGCAGATCCTCGAACGGACGCAACTCGTCTTTACCTGCAGCCCCAGCAACCCGACGGGCCAGGTGATGACCCGGACCGAGTATGGCGAGCTACTGGAACTCGCTCATCGCTATGATTTTCTGATTGCCGCCGACGAATGCTATTCTGAGATCTATGATGACGAGAATAGCCCGCCTGAAGGCCTGCTGTCGTCAGCCGTGGCGTTCGGCGTAGAGGACTTCGCGCATTGCGTGGCGCTTCATAGCCTTTCCAAACGCTCGAACGTCCCGGGCCTGCGCTTTGGTTTTCTGGCCGGAGCCGCGGCATTCATAGAGCGGCTTTTGACTTTACGCACCTACTTGGGTTCGGCGCCGAGCATGCTGGCCCAAAACGCGGCCATTCCGGCCCTCGTGGATGAGCAGCATGTTCGGCGCAATCGCGCCCAATACCGTGAAAAGTTCGACGATGTCTTGGCGATCTTAAAGGATGTCGCGGTCTTGAATCGACCCATAGGCGGGTTCTATTTGTGGCTGCCAACGCCCTCAGACGACGAGGCCTTCGTGAGCGGTTTGTATACCGAGCAAAACGTGCTGGCCTTGCCCGGTCGCTACTTGTCCCGCCCGACTCCCAATGGAGATCCGGGCGCTGGATACGTTCGGCTGGCGCTCGTGGGACCCCGAGCGGAATGTCAAAACGGGGCCCTGCGACTTCGGTCTTACTTTGAATCTTTTGTTTGAGGAATACGCATGACACGTCAAGCTCTCATTGAGGCCGCCTACGAGCAGCGCTCAACCATTACCCCACGAACCGTCGAGACACCCGTCAAAGACGCCATCCACAACGTGATCGACGACCTCGACCGAGGCGTGTTGCGGGTCGCTGAGCCCAAAGCCACCGGCACCTGGCAGGTCAACGAGTGGGTGAAGAAGGCTGTACTCCTCTACTTTCGGATCGAAGACAATGTCTTGATCAAGGGCAGTGATGCCCAATACTACGACAAGGTCCCGTCGAAATTCGCTGACTACAACTCCCACACCTTCCGCGAGGGTGGGTTTAGGGTGGTGCCGCCGGCGGCGGTTCGCCGCGGCGCTTATATCGCACCCCAGACGGTGCTCATGCCGTCCTATGTCAATATTGGGGCCTACGTCGACACCGGCACCATGGTCGACACCTGGGCTACGGTGGGCTCATGCGCGCAGATCGGTAAGAATGTTCACTTGAGCGGCGGCGTCGGCATCGGCGGGGTCCTAGAGCCGCTGCAAGCGAGCCCGACCATCATTGAGGACGACTGCTTCATCGGGGCGCGCTCGGAGATCGTCGAAGGGGTCATAGTCGAGCGCGGTAGCGTCATTTCGATGGGCGTTTTTATCGGACAGAGCACCAAGATTTTAAATCGCGCTACCGGAGAGGTCCTGTACGGCCGGGTGCCTGCCGGTTCCGTGGTGGTTTCCGGGTCGATGCTCGCCAAAGATGGTAGTCACAGCCTCTATTGCGCGGTGATCGTAAAACAGGTCGATGCCAAGACCCGAAGCAAAGTGGGGATCAACGCCCTATTGCGGGATATCTGACCATGGAGCCGACTTTAGCCTTGACCATGGAGCTGATTCGGCGGCCCTCAGTGACTCCGGACGACGGGGGCTGCCAAGCCCTCATCGCCCAGATCTTGACGGCCGCCGGGTTCCGGACCGAGTCGATGCCGTTTGGCGATGTCCAGAACTTGTGGGCCCGGCATGGAGAGGCCGAACCGCTTTTCCTCTTTCTTGGGCATACCGATGTCGTGCCACCCGGACCGCTCGAGGCCTGGTCACACCCGCCATTTTCGGCCACGGTAGAAGACGGTCTGCTCTACGGGCGGGGCGCCGCCGACATGAAAGGATCGGTGGCCGCGTTTGTTCAGGCCTTATGCCAATTCGTGGCGCACCACCCCCGACACCGCGGGTCCGTGGGCCTGCTTCTGACCTCCGACGAGGAAGGGGTGGCCCGTGACGGTACGGTGCGGGTACTGCAAACCTTGGTCGCGCGCCACGAACGCATCAGTTATTGTCTTGTCGGCGAACCGTCTTCTCTCGAGACCTTCGGCGACACTGTGAAGCACGGCCGACGCGGCTCTTTGAACGGCGATCTGACGATCCATGGCATCCAAGGACACATCGCCTATCCCGACCGTTGCGAGAACCCTATCACTCACTTCGCGCCGGCGCTCCAGGCCTTGAGCTCGCGAGTCTGGGACGAAGGAGATAACGATTTTCCCCCGACGCGGCTCCAGTTTTCCAATATCCATGCCGGCACCGGCGCCGACAATGTGATTCCGGGCAGTCTCCACGCGCTGTTTAACCTGCGCTTCGCCCCTACGACCCCCGCTCCGGTCCTGCAAGCCGGGGTCGAGGAGATTTTACGCGGGCACGATCTCCGCTATACCCTGAGTTGGCGCCTGTCCGGCCAACCCTTTCTGACCCGAGACGGCGCCCTGCGCCACGCCCTTTTAAGCAGTATCGAGGCCGAGACCGGCCTCAAACCCCACTCCTCAACCGCGGGTGGAACGTCCGATGGTCGGTTCGTAGCC
>JAJYPQ010000581.1 GCA_021795255.1 Pseudomonadota bacterium | reverse complement strand
ACGGTCCAAGCAGTGACGGCTCGCAACCGGCCTATCGCAAAGAACCGGCCGTCGACCCGCAATCGTCGGTCCCGACCTATGTGGCCCTCAAGGTTTTCGTCGACAACTGGCGCTGGCAAGGAGTGCCCTTCTATATCCGCACGGGTAAGCGCTTGAGTTACGGCTCGACCGAGATCGTGATCCAGTTCCGCCAAATCCCGTTTTGCCTGTTCGGCCAAGACCAGGTGTGCTCACGCATCGAACCGAATCGCCTCGTACTCCGCATCCAGCCTTACGATGGCATCAGCCTAGGCTTTGGCATCAAGGCCCCCGGAAACGAATCTCAGGTCGATTACGCCCGTATGCGCTTTACCTACGGCAGCCGGTACGACGGTGAAATCCCCCTGGCCTACGAGCGGCTGCTGACCGACGTCATGCGCGGCTATGCCGCGCTTTTCGCGCGGCGCGACTCGGTCGAGGAGGCGTGGCGCTTCATTACCCCAATCCTCACGGCGTGGGCTAAAAACCCGCCCACGGATTTCCCCAACTACGCCACGGGGAGCGATGGCCCAAAGGCCGCGCGCGATCTCATAGCCGCGGACGGCCGGGCCTGGTACCCCCTCGATCCCCCGGTCTCGTCTACCTAATGTTCACCCTGGCCGACGACCCGCAGTCCTTGGCCCACGGCCTTGCCGATCGCTTGCTCCTGGAGGCGCAAGCCGCCCAGGGACTTGGGCGGCGTTTGGCGATAGCCCTATCCGGGGGATCTACGCCCACACGCTTTTACGAGGAGTTGGCGCGCCGTTTTGCGGACATCCCGTGGTCGATCCTCGATATCTATTTCAGCGACGAACGGGCCGTGCCTCCTGACCATCCCGATAGCAACTTCGGCCGAGCCCACGCGCTCTGGCTGCGCCACGCGCCGCCTGGCACCGCTATCTACCGCATTCTCGGGGAACAAGGCGCGCAAAAGGCCGCCTCCCATTATGAAGAGCTTCTGGCAAGCCACGCCCGGCCCGCACCCTTCTTTGATATCGTGTTTCTGGGCCTAGGGCCAGACGGCCATACCGCGTCTTTGTTCCCAGGCATGGACCTTAGCTCAAAAAGCTCGGTCGTCGCAGTCCCCGCCACGGCAAAGCGCAGCGCTCGGATCAGCCTGTCGCTATCCACCTTGGTCGCAGCCCGCACGCGCATCGTACTAGCCCAGGGCGCGGCCAAGGCCGAGCCCCTGCGGCACAGCCTAAAGCGTGGCGCTGCGACCCCGATCGCGGCCCTATTAAAGCAGGCCCCGGTCGAATGGTGGCTCGATCGGGCTGCGGCCCAAGGTCTTTGCCCTCGGGTCGCAGCCGCTAGAAACGATGACGGTGATTGTTGAGCCCGACACTGACGCGAAAGACCATGGCATGGTCGGGCATAGACCGCGTGAAGGCCGGATAGATGCGGCTTTTGACGGCGGCTAGGCTTGCGCGATCGATAAGCGCGATCCCACTTGAGCGCGCGACACGCGCCCACAAAAGTCGCCCGCTTGGCATAAGCTTAAACGCGACGACCGTACGTCCCGAAATCCCGAGGGCCGCGATCCGCCGCGGCACAATAAGGCCGGCCTCGATGCGGCTACGCACCTCGACTGCATAGCGGTCGACGGCTTGGGCGGCCATGGCCTTTGAGGGTGGCGGCAAAACCGGGCGCGGGGGCGGGATAGGCCGCACGACCTTTGGCACAATCCGCTTCACGGGCACCGGCAACGGAACGGGCTTGTGGTGAATGACAGGGCGCGGTATCGGCCTTGGCACGGGCTTTGGCGGCACCGGCACCACCTTGGGGACCACCCGAGGGGGTTGCGGCCTTGGGAGCGTCACAAGGCGCACGGACAGGGACTTTCGCCTAAGCCCTGTCGTAACCGGGGTCGGGTGCAAAAGACTGAGCACCGCAATGGCGGCCACCACCAGGCCCTCTATCAGAACCGCCACGACGACGGCGCGGCCAAACGACGAGTCGGAGTCGCCGTGGGTGGGCATGGGCGAAACATGGGTATTCACAGTAAACCCTCTTGGCTCTCAGGGATGACGGGTCGCGATACCCACATTGGCCACCCCCGCTTTGCGGGCCGCATCCATGATCGCGACGAAATCCTGGAAGGGCACGGCCTTCGCGGCGGCGATCGTCACATCGGGACGGCGCTTCCCGGGACCGGCCTTGAGCAAGGCCTGAAGCTCGCGTGGAGAAACCCGTTGCCCCTGCACCGATGCCACCCCATCGGCGTTGAGACTGATCACGATCTGGGGGCGCGGCAAGACCTTCGCTGTGCTCGACTGCGGCAAAGCGAGACTCAAACCTTGGTCGGGAATCATGCGCAGCGTCAGTATCATGAAAAAAACGAGCAGAAAGAACATCACGTCGATCATGGGGATGAGTTCGATTCGGCCCTTTTTGGTCTCGAAATAGCGCATTCTCATGGCCCTACTCCGCGGTCGCCGCTTTGGGGCGCTGGACGCGGCCTTGGGCCCCGGCCTCGATGCCGCCCGAGGACAACAGGACCGGGGCGCCGTCTAAGCGATTCAAGAGCATGGTCTTCACAAGATCCATCTGATGCAAGATCACCCGCACCTTGTTGTTGAGGGCGTTAAAGGCCAGCAGGCCGGTCATGGCGACAAAAAGTCCCGATGCGGTCGCTACCAGGGCGTCGGCGATCCCGCCCGTCACGGCCGTCGGCGCATGGCCGGGCGCAGACAGCACCGAAAACGCATGAAACATACCGACAATGGTCCCAAAGAGGCCGAGGAGCGGGGCCAAAGTCACGATGGTATCGAGGATCCATAAGCGCCGATCGAGAGCAGGGGCTAATCGCAGAGTCGCTTCGTCAAGGCGATTGGCCAATTGCTCGCCTTGAGTGATCCCCATATGCCGGGCCGCCACATCC
>JAJYPQ010000580.1 GCA_021795255.1 Pseudomonadota bacterium | reverse complement strand
CGCAGAAACCCCGGCGGCCTTCGTGCCCCCAAGATAGCAATCCTACCGTCACCGCATTACAAAGAATGGCACACCTGCATGACATAGGACCGAAGTGCCCTTTCCGACACGTCCTACGCCTAAATTAAGTCACCGCCCTGATGTTGCGTCCCCCTTTTTAAGCGGCTCACGCTGTCTATGGAGGGGCACTATACGCCCCCCCATGACGCTCACGCAAAAGATTCGCGATGGTAGCCTTCGCTATCCGATGAATGGTATTCGGCAATTCCGTCCGGGTTTTCATGCGATGAGCTGCGGACTTCTTGGCGAAGAGTTCACCGCGAGTCTTCGCGCCTAAGACAAGCAGCCATGCGATACGGGGGCCTGCGGCATTCTCGCAATCGGGATTATGGGGCGAGGAAGGGGCCACGATGTCCACCGTGCCGCGATGCGCCGGCTGTCGGCGACTCTTTCGGGTGCGAGCATAGGTCCACAGCCAACGCTACCGCGCGGCGCGGGCCTGCCAACGCGTGGGCTGTAAGCGCCGGTAAAGAACCAAGCGCCGCACCGACCCCGACTACCGCGAGCACCAGCCGCGCGCCCAATAGATCCGCCGGGGCACCGCTCGACGGCTTGCAGAAATGGATGCGTCAACGATCCTTTTTCCCATATTTCTGGAATTTACCGATCGTCTGCGGCCGACGGCGGCGATCTTGCACAGGGAGGACGTGATCGGTGCGCGGGTCACCGTTTGCGCATGGCCCTGCCCGACTTCTGCGATTGCGAACTCGGCCCGCATCGCCGGATCTTCGCTATACCGGCATGCGGTCAGCCGGCCTTGAGTAGAAAATCTACATGCACCGCATCGTAAGGAAAAACGAACCCCTCCGCGCAACGGTCGATTACTCCCGCGTTCAGTAAAGCGTGGGTGTCCGCATGCACAGATTTTACGTCACGGCCCAAACGCCGGGCGATTTCTCGCAGCGCCAAAGGGCCTGCGCCGGACAGGGCTTTTAATATCTCCCAACGTTTGGCGGTCATCACCTTCCACAGCAACTCCGGCGTTTCAAAGCTGACGCGCGGCTCCGACGGCGTTAGGGTTTCCATTGCCTGTGCCACGTCATCCCGCGTCTCAGCCAAAGTGCGGACCTCAATTGTGAGTACGTTCATGCCGCCACCTCGCAACGTCATCAAAGAAGTCTACCGTCAGTTGACGTGGACTGGAAAATATATAGGGGTATTCCTTGCCATCGATATGCCGGTGATCTCCTTTCCCGGATTCATTGTCATACCGCAATACACATTGGCCATCGACCACAAAAGCCAATCGATATTTGAACATATGCGTGCTGCCAAAGACGGGTTCCGACACATGCCAAACGACCATGTCAGCGAAACAATTTTCACCCATAGCAACGCGCCGACGAATCAGCTCTTTGGCCTTCATGGCCCTCAATAATACCCATCAACCCGACTGTTGGCAACTTCACCAACACATCAAGCCTTCGCTTCACAAAAGCTCCGCTAAAAGGCTGCCCGGACCCCCCATAGGCCCCGGTGGCCACTATCAGGAGGGTCTATTTGCTTCGCAAACCCCTTTTGTCCTCGCGGGGAGCGCGGCCTTTAGCCTAAGAGGTATCCGTGAGGAGGCTTTTATGGGCTACCCACACAAGGTCCAGAAACCCTTTTTTAAGGACCGGATGGGCCAGCCCGTGCTTTACGGCAAAACCCTGGGGACGCCTCGTTTACGCGGGACTTTGGGGGCACCGCGCCCCACCCCCCTTAAGGGGGGGTCTGAGGCCGCAAAGGCTATCCCTCCCGGGATATAGTCTCACATGGGCGTTGGGTGTTCAGTAGCGACTGACCTGATTAAACGGGACGCCTATGAACCACCTACCCATCTTTCTCGATATCCGTGCGGCGCGCTGTCTTGTCGTCGGAGGCGGTGACGTCGCGGCCCGCAAGGTTCGTATCCTCCAGAGCGCAGGCGCCCGCATCGTGGTCGTGGCCCCCGATCTCTGCCCCGCGCTCAATGCCCAAAAGACCGCCGGCGAAATCACCCATATCGCACGCAGCTTTGATGCCGCAGACGTCGCGGGCGCGCGTATCGTGATCGCCGCCACCAATCGCAAGGCCGTCAATACCCTGGTCTCGGCGGCCGCCACAGCGGCCCATATCCCGGTGAACGTCGTCGATAACCCAGGGCTTTGCAGCTTCATTATGCCGTCTATCATCGATCGCTCGCCTATCCTGATCGCGGTCTCAAGCGGCGGGGCCTCGCCGATACTGGCTCGGCTCTTGCGCGTACGTCTCGAGACCGTCGTGGGATCGGCCTATGGGCAGCTTGCGACCTTCATGGCAGAGCGCCGCACGCTCGTACGCCAGCATATCCCGGTCCCTACCAAGCGGCGGCGCTTTTGGGAACGGATCCTCCAAGGGCCGGTCGCCGAGTTGCTCTTGGGTGGCCGCACAGAGGCGGCGCGCACGCTCTTTCATCAGGAACTGGCCGAATCCCAGGGACCTGCCCGGGGACTGGTATCGTTGGTGGGGGCCGGGCCCGGAGACCCCGATCTTCTCACCCTGCGGGCATTGCGCCTCATGCAAGAGGCGGACGTGGTGGTCTACGACCGCCTCGTAGCCGCCCCGATTCTGGCGCTTTGCCGCCGCGACGCGCGCCAGATCGACGTCGGTAAGAACGCCGGGCACCACGCCGTCCCCCAAGAGGCCATCAACCAGATGTTGGTCGATCTCGCCGCAGCGGGCCACCGGGTCGTACGATTGAAGGGCGGCGATCCCTTCGTCTTTGGCCGGGGCGGTGAGGAGATCGACGCCTTGGTCGACGCCGGCATCGCCTTTCAGGTGGTACCCGGGATTACCGCAGCCCTTGGCTGCGCCGCCTACGGGGATCTGCCGCTCACCCATCGTGATTAC
>JAJYPQ010000579.1 GCA_021795255.1 Pseudomonadota bacterium | reverse complement strand
TAAGCACCATTGGTCTACCGGTCTTCCGCGGCGCCACCTTCCACTTTGCCACAAAACGGCGCCCCCGTGTTTCTTCGGCGCGATTTGCGGCACCCAGGGCCGATTACTGTGCTCTCTTGTGACATGTAACAATAGGCTTCTGGTTAGACCATTATGTTCTACGAACATCTTGGTGCCGTGCATTCAGAGTCTGGTCGGGTTCTTGGTATCAACCAGGCCTTATAAGCCACCCCAGGCAAATACGTTAACGCGGGCCGGGGGCACGTTGCGCCAAATGGTGCGGGAATGAAGACAGGTGAGGTCTTGAGCCCAATCAACGGCCTGACACCGCAGACTGTATGTGAATTGAATGAATGTCGCGCCCTTCGGCAGGATCATCTCCAGTTCGCTTCCGATACGGTGCACGGTCGTTTTCGGGAGGGACTTGAGCGGCAGGCTCGAGACAACCGCCGAGACACGCTTCGCGCGATGGCCGAGTAAGGCGGCAAGTTGCGCGGCGTCGCCCTCCAGGACCGTGATTTGCGGAAATCGGGCCCGAAGATGGGCCGACAGCAGTGACGATTTTTCGACGACAATGAGCCGTCGTGGGTCCAGGCCATGCGCTAAGAGGGCTGCTGTGACGACACCTGTGCCGCCTCCGAGCTCCACGATGTAGCCATCATCGGACGTTACCGCTTGCGCCGCCATGTAGTCGGCCAGATGCCGAGAACTCGGGCATGCGGCCCCCACGGTTTGGGGTCCCGAACGCAGGGCCTTTATGAAAAGCCGCAGGTCCGCGGGTACGGCCGACACCCACAAACGATTAATGAAGGCCGAGCAGTCCTTATACCAAGGCGATCTTCCTGCTGATTTTGTGCATTCTGTCATGGTTTGCCCCATAAGGTGTCCTCGCCCCGAAAGACCGAGCGCAGCAATCCCTTTCACTGAAGGATATAGCATGGGGCGTTGAATGCAACGTTAGCGCGATAGGCGGGCAGTACGGCCTTATTTCTGGCGAAGCGCAAAAGGCTTGCAAAAGGCCCTTCGGCGGCGGTAGATAGCGCCGTCCAAGGTGTGGCGAATGGTAAGCGCAATATCGGTTTTGCCCTCCACGGCAATCTGCCTATTGAAAAAAAGCGCATCGGCATCGTCTGTTTGCCGCAATAAGGCCAAAAATGACGCCATGTCGCCGCGAATGCATACGTCGCAGCGGTCGGGTCGCACCGGCCATAGGAGACTATCGCGAACCACAAAGCCGAGCTTTAACGGTGGTGCTGTGACCTCGAGACAAATGTGTGCGTCAGAAATGGCCGCCAGCGAACCGTCGGTTCCGTCCATGCCGAGCAGGATATTGGTCATGAGTGCGGCCAAGGCCGCCCATATCGGTGCGGGGACGATTTTAGCCGTAAGACCCAGGGCGCGAGGGAAGGTGTGTTCGACGAGATGTTTGACAAGGCTCATGGTCGTATTGTGACGATCTCCGGCGTGCATATCTTGATCGGAATCAAAACGCTTTTGCGTTGGATCAAAAAAACGAATTCGCAATCCTCTATTCTCCCGTTGTGCCATTTTCAGACATCCGTCAATTCCTTGCCCATCTCGAGCGCCACAATCTCTTAAAGCGAGTGACGGCCGATGTGAGCGCGCACCTTCAGATCACGGAGGTGTGCCGGCGCGCTATTGTGGCGCACGGCCCCGCGCTCTTGTTCGAGCGCGTCGATGGTCGTGCCGTGCCGGTTCTCGGAAATCTCTTTGGAACCGTCGAGCGCGTACTTCAGGCTATCGAGTGCCCGGATGTGGCTGGGCTGCGGGCCTTGGGCGAGCTGCTGGTGCGCATCAAGGAACCGCGATGGCCGCAGACTATCGGGCAGGCGGCACGCCACTTACCGACCATTCAGAGGCTTTGGAGCGCTCATCCGCGCCTGCTTTCAACGGGTCCCGTGCAGGACTGTGTAAAAGAAGGGCCGGATGTTGATCTCGAAACCTTGCCGATTTCCCATTGTTGGCCGGACGATGCGGGCAAGCTTTTGACCTTCGGTCTGGTTGTGACCCAGGCTGAACCTAAAGGCCGCCACAACGTGGCCATCTATCGCCAGCAAGTGATCGGGCGCAATCGCCTCATTATGCGCTGGCTTGCTCATCGCGGAGGGGCTATGGATTATGCGCGTTGGCGTGAAACCCGCCCGCGTGAACCCTTTCCCGTGGCGGTCGCGATCGGGGCCGACCCGGCCTTAACCATCGCTGCTGTCGCACCAATACCGGATAGCCTTTCGGAATATCAGTTTGCGGGGATTTTGCGCAGTGCGCGTACTGAACTTGTCGCGGCGGGTAACGGTCTTCTTGTGCCCGCCCGAGCCGAAATCGTTCTAGAGGGTGTGATCTTACCCGATGACGTCGCTCTCGAGGGGCCGTTCGGCGACCACACCGGTTACTATAACGAGCAGGCGCATTTTCCCGTCCTGACCGTCCGGCGCATTACGCATCGGAGTGCCCCGATCTATCAGACGACCTATATGGGCCGATCTCCGCACGACGAACCATCGGTCCTCGCCATGGCCTTAAACGAGGTGTTTGTTCCCTTACTCCAACAGCAGTTTCCCGAAATCGTCGATTTCTATCTACCGCCAGAGGCCTGCTCGTATCGCATCGCGGTGGTCAGTCTGCGCAAGCGCTACCCAGGGCACGCGCGCCGCATCATGATGGGTATATGGTCCTATTTGCGCCAGTTCACTTACACAAAGTTTGTCATCGTCACAGACGACGACATCGATATTCGAGACTGGTCGGATGTCATCTGGGCCGTCGTGACCCGCGCCGATCCCGCTCGGGATGCCCTGATCCTCACAGGTACGCCCATAGACTACCTGGACTTTGCGAGCCCCGAGCCCGGGCTCGGCGGGAAAATGGGTATCGATGCGACCCTCAAAGGTCGCCCAGAGACGAC
>JAJYPQ010000073.1 GCA_021795255.1 Pseudomonadota bacterium | reverse complement strand
ATATGCCCCTCATTGTCACAAGGTTGTCGCACATGGCGCTCGGAGAAGGTTAGCCTTTTCGCTAACCCATTGATAAATATGGTGGAGCGGAGGAGGATCGAACTCCCGACCTTCGCATTGCGAACCCAAAACAGCCTTTAACGTGGTTTCGTTGCCAATCAATGGCTTACGGCGTAATCGCCCGCAGAATCAACGCCTTACACTGATATGTTGGGTGCTGATAGGGGTTGTTAAGAAGCAATAAGAGGCAGTGTTTTCCGATCTCCGGTTACCACCAGGGTACCAAAAACTTGGCTACCGTCACGAGGCCCAGGTATGGCCCACATGGCCGCTTGTCAACCGGCCTCGACCGTTCGTCGGCTCCCGTCTACCGTTCATGTTGTATAGGATGCGTATGTTATTTCGCACTCGCCTGCCTCGTGTTCCGAACAGAATCAACAGGTTACCACCGATCGCCACTTTTCGTGCGGTGTAGTGTGCGTATGTTATGCTGCATTTAGTGTTATAAATCAGGTACTTGGGAGGACTTTTCGGCTAGGCAAACGGGAGGCGGCGTCCTACCTTAAACCTGCAACAAGGGAATAGGTGATGCCGGAAGCGCGCCAACGCTCCCGGCATCGGTGCCAACAAGCAAGACGCCCCCGTTAGAGCGCAAGTGCGGGCTGGCTTTGCCAGTCTAACACACGCGCCACGGGGTCCTTTAAAGAGGACCCATTATGAACAACAACCCCCTAAACCTAACCCTCTCCGCGCGCGAGACCGCGGCCGCCATCCGTGTCTCCCCTCGGACACTGCATGCCCTCGTAGTTACGGGCATGGTGCCGCCGCCGATCCGGATCGGCAAGCGCCGCATCGTGTGGCGCCTCAGCGACATCGAGGCCTTCTTGGCCAACGGAGGAAGCCCGGGACTTCAAAAACCGAAGAAGCCCGGTCGCCCCCGGAAAAATGGGGGTGCCGCATGAGCGCAACCATCACCGTTACGAAACGCAAGACGCGCCGGCAGCACCGTGGGGTGGTCGCCGGATTTATCGATGACCTTATTAAGCCCGGGTGGCAAGATTGGATGGAGATCAAAGAGCCCGTCTACACCCACGATGTGATCTTTGGTTTGACCCCGTTGCGGTGGGGGCAGCTAGCCGACCGTGCCAAGACCATCCAGGAACGCGAAATCGCACTGGCGCTTGGTGACCATTCGACCGTTGCAGAAGTGGCCAAGACCCTAGGACTGTCGACAAAGCGCGTCGAGCAGGTCGCGCGCGGGCTTTTTGACCGCATCGCAAAACCGCCCGCGGGCCGCCAGATCGATATGTTTGAGGACGACGATGGGGGTGACGCATGAGACACCCCATCGCTTTAGTTTTGCCCAGGCTGGAGGGCGCAACGCGCCTGCATGACGGATCTTGGATGGCGAAGTGTCCATCGCACGAAGATAGAAGCGCATCACTTCACGTCACCGAGAGGCCCGACGGCCGCGTCATTTTTTATTGCCATGCGGGGTGCGGTGGGGCCGATGTAGTTTCAGCTCTCGGCCTCAGATTCGGTGATCTCCGGCCGGATGGGTGCGAGTCTGCCCGGCCCGAACCCGTCGAGCGGAACGCTCAGGAATCCCTGCGCGCCGTCGCGCATGCGGCGCTCGTTGCTGCCACGCTGTGCAATACCGTGGCAGCGGGGAAAGTCGTTACGGAAAAACAGGCGGATCTGGCTGCGCGGTTGGCGGCCGAGATCCAAAAAGCGATGGACGCCGCTGGAGTCCGGCCGGCTGTCTTGTCGGAACGGAGGGCGCGGTCATGAAGCTCAATTTCAGCGCGCACCGGATCGACATGCTCAAGGCTTTGACAACCGACCCGGAGGCCTTGGATTTCGTCTGGCCTGGGCTTCTGTCTGGCACCGTGGGGACGTTGTTTGCCCCGGGGGCCACCAGCAAGAGTTACTGGACTTTGCAAGCCGCGATCGCGGTGGCGACCGGCGTCGACACAGTGGGGATCGAGCCTGGGGCGCCAGGGCGGGTGGTGTACCTGGCAGCTGAGGACCCGGAGATCGTGTTACGGCACCGACTGAGATCCATCAGTGTGGGCAAGTGCCTATCCCAAGCCGAAGCGGAGATGGCTCAAGAACGCATCGACCTGCTGTCGGTGGTCGGTGCGGGATTTAATATCGGCAACGCCGGACAAAGGAAAGACCTCATCGACTATTGCCGCGGGTCGCGCCTGATCATTATTGACACCATCAGTCGCGCCCACCACATGGATGAGAACAGCAATGGGGAGATGGCGCAACTCCTAATGTTTTTGGAAATAATCGCAGGACAAACCGGGGCCGCGGTCCTCTTCCTCCACCACATCGCCAAGGCCATGAGTCGCGCTGGCGACGGCGACCAGCAGCATGCCGCCCGCGGGGCCGGGGCGCTCACCGATAACGCGCGCATGGGGGCCGCGCTCTCCAGGATGACGGCGGACGAAGCCGAGCAGATGATTGACAAGGCTCTGGGATCGGTGGTGCCCGTAGGTCCAGACAACCGTGCCCGATATGTACGGATGTCGATCCCAAAAAACAATTACTCGGTACCCATCGCCGACCGCTGGTACCGGCGGGATGCGGGCGGCGTACTGACCCCCGTCGAATTGACGGATGCGGAGAAGGGTGAGGAGCTACAGAAGGGCGCCCAGGCCTATGCGGAGGCAGCACACGGTGGAGACACCACAAGGTGGAATTATGATGACGCCTTTTAAGAAGAAGGAGCAGATCATGACACCCCGACCTGCATGCCGAGTTCCAATCTTTCAACCTACTCGGAGGCCACGGACGGGTACAGTCATCGTAGGGGAAGATAACCAATGGGGCCAGGCAGAGATCGTGGGGAGGTTGGGACAACAGCATCGAGACATACTCGACCTTCTAGTTCACTTGCAATGCGGGTGGCGGAAAACGTCAGAGGGAGACGTCGTTCTCCTGATAAACAGCGCCACGCTGCGGGGGGCACTAGGATGGGACCGTTGGACCTACCCCGCGATACTCGCGGGACTCAGGGATTTGGAGAACGCGCGTATTCGCCTAAAGGTCAAGAATTGGCCAGCAGAATCGTCGCGGTTGGTGATGCGCGTGGCAGAGTCCACAGAAGTCCCTCCGCCAGACAGAAAGGGATCACGGTGGCGCCGTGAATGGGTCACACCTGCCGACCCACTCAACCCGCGAGGCGGCGCGATCTGGGAGGTCATGTTATCCAGGGCTTGGATCTATATCAGAAAGCAGGAGACGGGCTGGTACCCCCACAACGTTATTACAGGATTACGCCATGGGGTCAGCCAAGCCCTTGCACGGTTCATGCTGAGTCATGGAGGTGACACACAATACAAATTGGAAACCGCGCTTCAAGCGGTTGGAGTGCGGCGCATCGACAAGGCGGTGCGTGAAGTTCTGGCAGACGCTCCTGGGCTAGCGGGCATGGGGTTACGAATCGAAGGCGGGACCATCAAGCGGGTCCCGCCCCAGAGCCTTGTCCCACAACCCCGGAGCGTCCGCCGGCGGGCGCCAAGAGGCAGCAAAACTTGTCCCACAACCCCGGAGCCTTGTCCCATAACCCCGGAGCCTTGTCCCATAACCCCGGAGAAATGTCCCATAACCCCGGAAAACGGGCTCGTCTATAGGTTTATAGGTCCATAGACCTATAGCCGCATGCGCGCGGCTGGAGGCCGCGCACCTGCTTTACGACGTTGCGGATATGTTAATTCAAAACACTCACGTTAAGGATGCCCCGGCCTTTCCGGCCGGGGGAAACCCCAAAACCATCACCATGAGAAACTTAACGGCGGCGCAGGACGATGCACGTCCTGCCGGCAGGGCAGTTGCCAGGGATAAACGCCACCGTGTTCCCCCATTGGAACTCTGTCTCCCCGGGAAATCTGGAGATCGTCGCCGGCGGGCTGGAAGCCGGCCAGGCCTTGGCCAGGGCGTGCCCGACATAGCCTCCCAGGAGCGCGCTGGCGGCCATCATCGCCAGCCCGATGCCACCCATCCACCACTCGCTTTTGCGTGCCCTGTGAGCCGCCTCTCTGGCGGCTGCTGAGGCCAGGTGTGCGCGCCACTCGGCGAGGATTTGATCGCGCTGCGCGTTCGCCGCTGCGGGCAGCCCCACAGCCGCGGCCTTGAGTGCCCCGGCCCCACTCTGCGCGGCGTGGTTGATTACGGTGACGAGCGCCTGCCCGGCTTCCAGCGTTTTGGTCTCGATCGCGGTGGCGGCCGTGGCGGCAATGTCTTGGCCGGCCCGTTGGGCCTGTCTGAACACTTGATCGGCGACCTCGCGTGTCGCGGCCTCGATCCGCCCCGCAGCCTGGTCCGCGACCGCCCCCGCTGCCGTGGCATCGCGGACGGCGACCGCGATGAGCCACGCCGGATCGTCTTCCCGCAAGCCGTATCGGGCCGCGATCTTTGCCAGCGCTGGGGCCGTGGACCCAGTGCCATCCATGACCTCCGACATGAGGTCTGGTGGAGGGTCGGCAGGTTGGGGCGGAGAACCCGCCGAAGCGGGCCCTCCCTGCTCTTCTGTGGTGAACGAAGGCATGTCGTCGGCATCGACGTCGATGTTACTCATTGACCACCTCCTGATCGTCGGCGAGGGCCACCCGATAGAGCGGTTCGATCGCGCCGGCCCATGCATTGTTGGCCCACCGTTTGATCGCCTGCCGCTCCACTATGGTCAAGCGCTGGTCGGTGATCAGGTCCGAGAACGGCACGTTGTTGATACCTCGGATCTTCGCTGCGACCCGCTCGGTGAGGCCCGGCAAGATGCCCTCGATGCCACCGGATGCAAGCCATGCGTCCCGCGCGGGATGGGTCTGCCACGGCAGGCGATCGGCGGGCTTGAGCCTTTCGTTGCGGATCGCTATTTTGTGGGTCGCGAGGGCGCACAGTTTGCTGCTCTGACTGAGCACCGCGCTGTCTTCTCCGACGTCGACCATCCAGGCCACCAGCAGGTCATACCCCATGTCGGCGAGCGTTGGGGCGATCAGGTCAGCTTGGGCATCGAGCGTCTTGCTGGCCGACGCCGGGGTATTGACGACAATATGACTGTCGCCACCGGCGCGCTCGATCTCTCCCAGGAGCGCTACGATCGCGTCCTCGCTCATGTCCGGGCGGGCCAAGTCGACCGCCAAGGTCGTAACGCCGGGCACCCCGTCGAACCTGGGGGCCACGTCGAAAATCGTCTCGTCACCCTCCACAACCACAACGGATCCGAATTGCCGACGGATCCAGTCGGCGGCCAAGGCAGCGGTCGTCGATTTCCCTACGCCGCCCTTGTCGCCGTGAAGTACCAAAATGGTTTTACTCATAAGTCACCTCGTTGAGTTACAGGGTTATATGTTCAGTCTCTTGATTGTCGATGCCTGGGCCGCGGCGGGTGTCGCCTGGGGCACTGGCTGCGTGGTGGCGCTTGGCCGAGCCGGTGCCGCTTGTGGTTCCGGTAACGGGATCTGTGGCGCCTCATAGCGGCAGCGTCGCACCGCCTGCCGCAGCGCCGCCGGCGGCACCTGCACCCCCAACACGCGGCCGATGTCGGCCCAGGTCAAGCCAGCCTTCCGTGCCAGTAAGATAGCGTCCCGGTATGGCGCCACGCGGGCTGTGAGCCGGGTAGCTCGGTCGTTCAGTAATGTCATCATGCTGTGTTCCTCCGTCCGTTTGGAGCGGCCAGCGTAGCGATGCCGCTCTCGCTATTAGGGGCTCGCCGGAAATGCACAACTTGGCTTTGTGTGGTGTCAAATCCGCCCAGCCCCGCTTAGGCAGAGAACATACTGCATAAATTCCAGAATACAAGTCGATTATTCGACCTTTCTACGCCCGTATTTGATGCTGTTTTGACCTTCTCCGCGCTTGTTGCACGCGAGTTTGGACGCCCACCTTCCAGGTGGGCTATGACACACCGTCGCACCCTGGCGGGATGGGCCGGTGTCTGGCCGTGGGCCAGACCCAGGAGCGGCACTGGCCGCCCCTGAATTACCGTTTTCACGTGGTCGTGGTTTTGGTTTTCCGGGCCTGGAAAAGGCCCGGCATACCGGAACGCCAGATGGTTTCCTCTCCGGCCGGACGCAACGTTGTGGCCAGAGACTGGCCAGATTTTGGCCAGAATCTGGCCAATGCGCCGGCGCGATTTCCACCGAGCCCCTAATGGTAGGTTCCATTAGGAGCAATCGCATGTTGAGTCTGAAATCGTTAAGCGGATCGAGCGCCCGCGGGATCGTCGATTACTTGGAGGGCCGCGAGTTGGTCAAAGGCCAGAACCAGGAACGCGGCTACTACGCGGGCCGGGGCGCCCCGTCGGCCTGGGGCGGCACCCTGGCCGCCGAGCTAGGTCTACAGGGTCGCGTCAATGCCAAGGTCTTTCAGGGGCTCTTGGAAGGCCGTCTCCCTGACGGCACGCGCTTCGGTACTGATGGTGTCGAGAAAGATGGGGATCGGCGCATGGCCGTCGACTTGACCTTCAGCGCCCCCAAAAGCGTTTCAGAGTACGCGCTCTGCCAGGCCACCCCGGAAATGCGCGACGCGATCCTCGCCGCCCACGACCGGTGCGTGGCCAAGGCGATGGCGCGCATCGAGAAAGAAGTGGTCTGTGCACGGTACGGCCAGGGGGGTAAGGAGGCGGTTAGGACCGGGTCGATGGCTTGGGCCGCCTTTCGCCATGAGGACGCGCGCCCGGTCGATGGTAAGGTGGCCCCACAGATCCACACGCATGCCGCGGGGCTCAACCTGACGCGAGGTCGGAACGGTGAGCTTCGAGCCATTGACCTGCAGTTCGGGGAGGACGGGGTGAAACTGCACGGCGCTGGATACCGCGCCGACCTTGCCCAGGAGTTGCGGCAATTGGGGCTTGCTCTGCGCAAAACCGAAGAGGGCTTCGAACTGGCCGGTGTGTCAGATGAGCAAATCGAAGCGGGCAGCCCCCGGCGCCAGCAAATCGACGCCGACCTCCTGAGCAAAAATCTATCTCGCGAGAACTCGACGGGCGCCCAGCGATCCGCCAGCAACCTCGCCACCCGCGAATCCAAAAAACAGGCGACTCAGGATGAGCAGCGGTGGACATGGCGGGCGCTTGGCCGGGCCATCCGTCTCAATGTGCCCGATCCGGTGCCGCCCCAAGAGCCTCTACCGGCGGCCGACGTCGCCGAGGCCCTGGCGCATGCCACCGACCATCTGAGCGAACGGCAGTCTGTAATCAATACTCAGTCCGCGAAGCTGCATGCCCTTCTTCATGGCATGCATGCGGGTGTGACGGTTGATCTCATCGATAAAGAGATCGAGCAAGCACGAACCGATGGGCTTCTTATTGATGCTGGGGCTGGGCGGTTGGTGACCAAGGAGACCTTGGAACGCGAGGCCTCGATCTTGGCTACCGTCGCCGCCGGTCGCGGCACCCAAGCGCCCCTCACGGATGAGGCTGGCGCCCTGGCGCGTGTCGCCGCGCGGGAGGCCATCAACGGATTCCAGTTCAGTGCCGGCCAGCGTCAAGCCGTCGCCGATGCCCTTACGACCCCCGACCAGTTCTGGGGCATCCGAGGCGCGGCCGGTGCCGGGAAATCGACCGCGCTGGCGGCCCTCGCCGACGAGGCTAAGGCGCGCGGGTTCCACGTCATCGGGACCGGCCCCAGTCAGACCGCGGTGGACGGCACAGCGGATGCCTCTCCCGATGATGCGCGAACGCTCGCCAGCTTTTGTATGCGCGAGGAAAAGGACGACACGCCAAGGCTCATCCTCATGGACGAAGCCGGGATGGTTTCTTCGAGAGACATGGAAGCCTTCCTACAGAAGGTTCGTCCGCAGGATCGTGTGGTGTTCATCGGCGACCCCCTCCAGCTTGCCGCCGTCGAGGCCGGGAGCCCGTTCGCGCAGATGATGCGCGAGGGCGTCATCGGGTTTTCGGAGATCACGGAGATCAACCGGCAGAAGGACGCAGGCCTACTCGCCGTCGCCCAGGCATTTGCGGACGGTCGCAACAAAGAGGCGGTCGTGCTCGCCGAACCCTACATGACGGCCGTCAAGGTCGCCGACGCCGACTATGAGGCGGCACAGTCGTCGAAGGCGGACGCCAAGGTGCTGGACGGGCCTACGCCCAAAGCGACGCGCGGCATGTTGGACCTTGTGAAAAGCCTTAGGACAGACAACAAGGACCTACCGGCGCTGACCGGAAAGGATTTTCCCACCGTTCGAGCGTGGCTTGATAAACATGCCAGGACGCAGCTTGGTTTCGAGACTAAGGTTTTGGCGCCGCAGCCCGTCCGCGTGCAGGCCATCGCGCGTGAGACCGCTCAAGCGTATCTCCAATTGTCGCAAGATGAGCGCGCCAAAACGCTGGTGCTGGCGGCCACAAACGAAATGCGGAGGGCTATCAACGAGAAGGTTAAGGCCGGATTGCAAGAGCAGGTTCCGGAAGGTGCCGATGTTGTATCCGTGACAGTCACGGCACTGGACAAATCGCAATGCACGAAAGCGCAATTACGCGAGGCTATCAACTACAAACCAGACATGATCTTGCGCGTGCCCGAAGGGCGCGGGCGGAGTAAGCGGGTCGTCGATTGGACGATCACGGCATCCGACCCCACGCGCAACATCGTGACGGCACGCAACCGCGACGGCGAGGAGAAGACATTCCGTCCGCGCGACCTGAACCCCAAAGAAGTCGGGCTCTATACCAAGCGGGATCTCGCCCTTGACGTCGGTGACCGCGTCGTTTTCACAGAGAACCGACGAAACGACGGCTATCAAAATAACGAGACCGGGACCGTGGTCTCGGTCGATGCCGGAAAAGTCCGAATCAGGAAAGACAACGGCAAAGAGGTAGAGCTTGCGGCGACCGACATGCATGCCGTCGATCACGGCTGGGCCGTCACGGTCCACAGATCCCAAGGGCGCACTATCGATCGCGCATTCGTCGCGGGCATGGCCTCAAAGATGGCGACGGCCGCATTGGCTTACGTGTCCTGCACGCGGGAGCGGTTCGCCCTTCGCATCTTCACTGACAACATCAAAAAATTGCAGCAGTCATGGGCGCGTGTCGCCGAACGCGAAACGGCCAAGGACGCCACCGAGAAGGCCGCTCAGGCCAAGGACCAAGCGCCGCTCGCCGCCGCCCGGGAGGGCGTTCGCGCCGAGGTCATTGAGGCACAAGAAGAGGCTTTGTTGAAAGCCTTAGATGAGCGAGAGATGGCGCAGTGGCGGGAAGATGATCGGTTGTTAGAGGCCCTACGGTCCCATCCCGACCCTGTGGTCCGCTCGGCTGGTGAGAAAATCTGGGCTGCGCGCGATGACGCCCAGGCCGCCGCCGAGGCGGAGTGGGAAACCGGCGGCGACGGGGAAGAGGAGGCAGAACTCGAGGCGATGGCACGGGCCGCGCGCTTGGCCCGTGCCCGTGCCGGCGATCCCGACCTGGGCTGGCTGGATCGTTGGGAAGAAGAGGGTGTGCTGTCAGCCCTCACCCCCGCCGAGATGGATAAGCTGAGGGCTCTCGCGCCAAAACTTGAGCAGGAGCGGCAGGAACCGGCACGGGCACAACGCCAGCACGGGCAGGACGTTGAGTTGGAGATGTGAGCGGTTTGATCTCCCCAGCATCGGGGAGATCAATTTCCGGCGAGCCCCTATTAGTGGGAACCAAAAATAGGAGGATGTATGGCATCCAGATATGACACTGAAGAGGTCCGCGAACTGTTCAAGCTTTGCGGCTGGCACAGTTGGGAAATCTTCCTGCAGGCCGTCGAGGTCGCCTGCGGTGCCGCCCCGGGCGGCGTTAAGCGAGTCGTCGAGTTGAATCAGGCCGATCTACAAGCTGCCTGGGAAGACGACCAAAAACGCACGATTCAATAGGAGGATCTTATGCCAGTCAACGATCCAAATTCGTATGGGATGAGGACGGAGCTGTCGGTCGTCACCGCCGCCCTGGCTGCCATCGGCGGTTGGATCGCCGGGGCCGAGGCAACGCTGCGGTGGCTGGCCGGCCATACCTACCCGCCGCTGGTGCTCTGGCAGGTCGTAAGCGCCTGGGGCCTCGTCCCTGCCCGCTGGGGATGGTGGGGCTATGCCCCATCTGCCTGCGCCGCCTTGGCGGCCCTGGGCGCCGGGATCGGCGCGTGGCACCTGCTGACTGTAGAAGGTGAACGGCACGTCCGCGGGTACGTTCTGCATAGAGATCCGCGCGTGGTGGCCCGTGCGCTGCGCCCTGGCAAAGGCGAAGCGGGAGGCGTTCACATACATCCCAAGATTCCGATCAGTCAAAGGCAAGAAACCAGCCATTTCATGGTTATCGGTGGTACGGGTGCCGGGAAAACCACGATTCTCTGGCCGTGGATTCGGGAGGCGATTGCGCGCGGGGACAAAACCCTAATCTTCGACTCAAAAGGCGATTTCACGCAGCGAGTGCCCGAGCCTTTTACTCTACTGTCCCCCACGGATTCGCGATCGTCACGTTGGATTTTGGGGCGCGACATCCGCACGAAGCTGGAGGCGCAAGCGTTGGCCGAAACGCTTATCCAGGAGCCGCCTGGCGGCTCCAAGTCGGACCCGATGTGGATACAGGGGTCAAGGGCGTTGGTCGCCGGGATGATTGTTGATCTCCAAACGCGATTCGGGGAAAAGTGGGGATTGGATCATCTGGCCTACGAGTGCGCGGCGGCGCTTGCCGATTTTGAGAGACTAAAAGCGCTGACCCTTCGAGAAGCGCCGATCTGCATAATGTTGCTCGGCGGGGAGGACGCGGAAGGGCCGAACCGCACAACGATGGGTTTTTTGTCGCAAATCGTGAGCGCTTTTACGAACATCATTCACCTCGGTGTCAGCGCCAACGACATGAAGACCAACCCCGGTTGGAGTGTGCGCGGTTGGTTGTCAGGGAAAACGTCTAGCACGGTCGTTATAGGTTTCCGTGGCGAACAGAGCGAGCGGATGAGTCAGGGGTACGCCGCGTCGATCATCGAGCGCGTTGTGCGGCAAGTGGGCGGCTATCCCGACGCGGCGCCAGAGGCTCGGAGGATCTGGCTCTGTGTCGATGAGACTCCGGTGGCGGGATTCATCCCCAGCATCACAACAGCGTTGACGACGCTCCGGAGTAAGGGCGTGCGCATCGTGACCGGGTTCCAAACTCTGGCCGCCGTGCGTGAGCGTTATTCCCGGGATACAGCCCAGATATGGGAAGGTCAGTGCGACATCAAAATCCTCGGAAAACTAACCGCAGGCGCTGACCAGGAATGGGCGTCGAAATTATTGGGTGAGCGGGAGGTCGATCGATATCAGCATCAGGTGTCACAGCAAAGCCATAGTGATACCGGTGGCCAGCACAATGCGTCGTGGCAAAGGGTCCGGGAGCCAATTCTAATGCCAAGCACTTTTGGGCAGGAGCTAGGCATGCAGAAAGACCGCCGGGGCCGCCTCCAAGGCCCGCGCGCGCTTCTCCTGGCCGGAGGGGAAGCGGCTTTGCTGAGTTGGCCTCTGGTGCCCCGCACGAACCTGCGTAAGGCCATCATCGACGCGCGCTGGATCGCCCCCGGCTACCACCCCCCCGCGTGGGGCCGCGACCCTCCGATTGTGGCCCCGCAGCTGGCGGGCGCGCTCGCCAAAACGGGCGAGCAAACGGACAAATCGAAAAAGCCCGAGCAGGAGCAGCAGACGACAACCGTAACCGTCATGGCACAGGACCCCGACTTGCCCGTCCTCCCCGGCCAGCAGGCCGAGCAGGAAACGCCAACGCCGGCCGAGAAAGTAAGTGGTGCCGTGCTAGAGCATGTCCTTGACGCCGCGATGCCCGGGGCGGCATTAGCGGCAAAAATCTTGGGGCTGGTAACCGACGCGTCGCCGGCCACGCCTACCGGGCAGCCAACGCAAATCACGACGGTGACGAAACGGCAGGGACAGGAGACGGAGCAGGAGCCCGAGGATGAGGATGAACAGGAGCGCGATGAGTGATTTCCACCGAGCCCCAATAGGTATAGGGACCTACTAGTGGAGGAGACCTCATGCAACAGACAGATGTGGCCACGATCATTGTTGACTGGGTGCAACGCACGTTCGGTGTTGAGGTTGAAGTCTGGCATGTCCAGTCGGCCGTGAAGATGATAGATACGGAAGCGGCCTTCATTCAGGCAGTCAAGCGGACCGAGGATCTTCTCATCCAGGTCGGTGGCGGTGACCTCGATGCCGCGCTCGACGCGGCCGTGGACGCCCGTGACTGGCAGGCGGCCGAGCTTTTGGACGCCCCCATTCAAGCTCAGAGGAAGACGCAATGACCCACAGATCCGTCACGACACTGGCCGCGGCTTTGCTCTTGCTGGTCGGCTCCGCCCTGCCCACTCTGGCCTTCGCCGGCGCCGCCCCGGCCCCGCCGCCGATGGCGCAGGCGGGGACATACGCTCCCGCGTCCGGCGGCGGCAATTCCCTGTCCATGCCGGCGCTCGCGCCCGGGTCGGGCACCGGCTCGCTCTTTGGCGTGGTCTTCTACCCGCTCGCCCCCCAGGACATCGGCTACTCCCTGCTGCAGCGGATCTTCGGCCCGGAGGTAACCACGATCGCCTCGGGCGGGTTGACCCTTTCGGGAGGCACCTCTTCCTCGTCCCAGGCGCAGCAAACGAACGTCTCCGGCGCGGGTAGCGTCCTGGCCGACGGTTTCGGGGTGATGAATACCGGCATCCTGCTGATCGTCGCGCTGATGACCATCTAGA
>JAJYPQ010000578.1 GCA_021795255.1 Pseudomonadota bacterium | reverse complement strand
CGGCGGTTTGGGCCGGCGCATGACCGTTGCGGTCCCGGCCGCGCAATTCGAGCGCGAGTTCATGGAGCGCCTGAAGCGCCTGTCTCGGACGGCACGCTTGGCGGGTTTTCGACCCGGTCGCGCGCCCCTGAAGATTGTCGAGGCCCAATATGGCGGAAAGCTTATGGACGAAGTCGCCCAGGACTTGATGCGCGACAGTTTTTATGAGGCCTTGACTAAGGAGGGGCTGAAGGCGGCAAGTGGTCCCGCGATCGAGCCCAAGGCGCTCACCCGCGGCCAGGATATGCAGTACGTGGCGATCTTCGAGGTCTATCCTGAAGTGCGGAGATTGGACCTAAAGGATGTCGAGATCGAGCACGTCACTTGCGCGATCACCGCGGAGGATGTCGAACGGACCATAGAAGTGATGCGTAAGCAGCGTCAGACATGGACTGCGGTGGCTCGTCCCGCGACCGACGGCGACCAGCTGACAATCGACTTTGTGGGGACCCTAGATGGTGAGGCGTTTCCAGGCGGCAGCGCCACTGGCCACCGAGTGGTGGTGGGGGCGGGAAGCCTGCTGCCCGATTTCGAAAAGGGACTGCAGGGGGCTCTGGTCAACGCCGTGCTTGATATTCCGGTCAGCTTCCCCGAGGAGTATGGCGCGCCGACGCTCGCCGGAAAGCAGGCGCGGTTTCAGATCACGGTGCGGGAAGTCGCCGAGCCGGTCCTGCCGGCCCTCGACGACGCCTTTGCGCAGGCCCTGGGAGTTACGGAAGGAGGGATCGAGACGCTGCGGGCCGAGGTCAAGGAGAATCTTCAACGCGAGGCCGGGCGCCGGATTCGGGAACGCCTGAAAGGTGAGATATTCAAGCGGCTGCGCGAGATCAATCCTTTGGAGTTGCCCCAGGCGCTTGTCGAGCGCGAGGCCGCCGAGTTGCGCGAGGCGGCTCGTGCCCAGCTGGCGAGCCAAGGCGTGAAGACCGAGGGTTTAGCAGCCGACAACGGCCCGTTTCGTGAGCGGGCCAAGGATCGCGTGGCCCTCGGTATCATTCTTTCCGAGTTTGTGCGCGCTCGTGAGCTGAAGGCCGACGAGGGGAAGGTGCGGGCCCGCGTCGAGGAAATGGCGGCTGATTATGACGAGCCCGGCCGATTTGTCGAATGGTATTACAGCAAGCCAGAGCGTATCGGAGAGGCTCGGTCGCTCGTGCTCGAGGATCAGGCCGTCGAGATTTTGCTGGGGGAGGCGCGGGTGACGGAAAGGCCCATGCGCTTTGAGGAATTGACTTAACACGATCTAGGACGGTCCATGATAAACACCGAATTCGCTGCTGATCTTTCGCCCAGGGCCCTAGGCCTTGTCCCTATGGTGATCGAGACCACCGGCCGAGGCGAACGGGCCTACGACATCTATTCCCGGATGTTGAAGGAGCGCGTCATTTTTCTTGTGGGGCCGGTCGAGGACCACATGGCGAATCTCGTGGTGGCCCAGCTGCTCTTTTTGGAGTCGGAAAATCCGGATAAGGATATTCACGTCTATATCAATTCCCCCGGAGGAGCGGTTACCGCGGGGCTTGCCGTATACGACACGATGCAATTCATCAAGCCCGACGTCAGCACGGTGTGCATTGGCCAGGCGGCCAGCATGGGGGCTTTGCTTCTCGCAGGCGGGGCTAAGGGTAAACGCTACAGCCTGCCGCATGCGCGTATGATGGTTCATCAGCCGTCGGGCGGTTTTCAGGGCCAAGCGACGGATATCGACATACATGCACGAGAGATCTTGCGTGTTCGCGAACGATTAAACCAAATCTTGGTCAAACACACAGGCCAAGATGTAAAGCGGATCGAACACGACACGGAACGGGACAATTTTATGGACGGCTCGGAGGCGGTCGCTTACGGTCTGATTGACTCCGTGATCGACAAGCGTAAATAGGGGGATATGCTAGACTGGAGACTAGGGTTGTGGCCCATAAGCCCGGGCAGGATCCATTGAGTGAGGTTCAGCGATGGCAGATGATAAGCATGATGGTAAGGGCGAGAAGCTTTTGTATTGCTCTTTTTGCGGTAAGAGTCAACACGAAGTCCGCAAGCTGATTGCGGGCCCTTCGGTGTTCGTCTGCGACGAGTGCGTGGAGCTCTGTAACGATATTATCCGCGAGGAGGTCCAGGAAGATGCGGATATCGGGCTTGCTCGCAACAAGTTTCCGAAGCCTCGCGAAATCAAACAGATTTTGGACGAGTACGTGATTGGGCAGTCGACCGCGAAGAAAGTCTTGGCGGTGGCGGTTTACAATCACTATAAGCGGATTGAACATCAGGAAAAGATCGGGGACGTCGAGCTTTCGAAGAGCAACATTCTGCTCATAGGGCCCACCGGCTCGGGAAAGACGCTGCTCGCAGAAACGCTGGCCCGGCTTTTGAACGTGCCTTTCACCATTGCGGACGCGACCACCTTGACTGAGGCCGGTTATGTGGGAGAGGACGTCGAGAACATCATCCAAAAGCTTCTCCAGAAATGCGATTACGATGTGGAGAAGGCGCAGACCGGTATCGTCTATATCGACGAGATCGACAAGATTTCGCGTAAGTCGGACAACCCATCCATTACCCGGGACGTATCCGGAGAGGGCGTACAACAGGCGCTTTTGAAGCTGATCGAGGGTACGGTGGCGTCAGTGCCTCCGCAGGGCGGCCGGAAACACCCGCAGCAGGAGTTTCTCCAGGTCGATACCCGCAACATTCTTTTCATATGCGGCGGGGCCTTCTCCGGCCTCGAAAAGATCATTCAGGACCGCTCCGAGAAGAGTGGAATTGGGTTCAACGCCGAAATCAAGAGCCGGGTCGTCAACCGGCGCGCGAGCGATGTATTTCGCGGCGTCGAGCCGGAGGATCTCATCAAGTTTGGGCTGATTCCCGAGTTCGTAGGGCGTTTGCCGGTGACCGCGG
>JAJYPQ010000072.1 GCA_021795255.1 Pseudomonadota bacterium | reverse complement strand
TGCTGTGCAAGCGATTCTCGTTACCGTAAATCACGGAGATGTTGAGCGCAGATGGCGCTCGAAAACGGCTTTGGGAATCCGCTACGCGGCGAAAATCATGCAGAGCCTTTCTGGTGCGGCCGGTCATCTGATAGGCCCGGGCGCGCCAATAGAGCGCCTGCCTATTACCGCCATTGTGGATCTGGCGCGTACACGCTTTTATGGTCGCTTCGTAATACCCGAGCTTAAAGAGGGTCGCACACTCGATATTGCTACTATCGGCACCCGTTAAGATATCGGCGGCGCGTTGGTAGATGAGAAGCTTTCGATAATGGTGCGTGTAGCTATAGACGGAGGCGAGATCATGGTAGAGACCGGCCCGGACGCGGTCTTTTTCGCCTCGAGTCGGAAAACGGGTCCGGCCGAGATCAGCGAGGGCGCGTTGTAAAAGGCGTTTGGCGTTAGAAAATTGCCCCTGGTCATACCATACCATGGCGGCCAGCTTATCCACCATGAAGTTGTGTTGGCGTTTAGGACCCGTAACGAGCGCATCATCGGCGCCAAGGGCGGTTGAAAAGGACTGGAGAAGTGGGCCTACGTAGGCACCGGTGGTGTCTTCGTAGACCATGTTATTGAGGATATCACCGGCCTTAAGGACGAAGGGAAGTGGAGCGGTCGGCCCATAGGTGGTGATAAGGGTGTGTACATGTCTTTGGAGGGCCGGGGTGATGAGGTGAGTCAGTACGTAGGTTGTGCAAAGCTTTTGGAGCTTGGGTGTTGTGGGGCACATGATCGCCGGTATGCCCAAGAATTCAGAGTAGAGTTTGAGATAGAGCATTTTGAGGGGTGAGGTGAAGGCGGCCGGTCCCGCATACCGAGAGACAAAGGCCTGCATGGCCGCGAGCGAACCGCCCCACTTGGGTTCCAGGGCCCCGAGCCGTACCGCGTATAATGGGTAATAGGTCGGAAAGCGCTGTATCGATTGTTGGAAAAAAGTGCGCATATCCTGGCCGTCCCCTTCGGTCTTTAGGATTTTGAGCGCGAGATAACGCGGGTATGGGTCTTGCGGGTCCCTGTCGATGGCCGTCACGCAGTCAGCTGCGGCGGCAGAGATATCTTTTTCAAATCGGGCCGCATTTTGAGGCAGGATATGGTTGGCGGACCCATAACCACGAGCAATCCAGGCCGTGTCGAAGAAGTACAGGGAGCGTAAGAGGTAGGGAGTTGCGGCGTGCGGATCTTGGGCCACCCAGGTCGTCAGGCGCTGCTGGAAGTGAGTATTGCTCGGTTCCGGGACATTCACTATGAATCGGGCAAACGGGGTAAAATGCCAGCCTTCGATGCGACTACGCTGCAGGACGCCTCCTATAATGCGCCCGGCCTGGTTGAAATGGCCCCGATTGATGAGGGCTCGCACTTTAAGGGCTTTACGCGCTAGGGGAACAAAGTGGTGTTGGGGTCCTACCAGTGTCCTGGCGGCGCGATCGATGGTCTTCATCGTGGCGCTGGCGGCTGGCTCAGCGGATGGTGCAGCCGAACGATGGGTCCCGTAGTATGCGGCGATTACCAAAAGACCGACGCCGGCCACCATGATGGCGGTTCGCCCCTTACGCCATCCCTTCTCTTTATTATTGTGGTATCCCATGCTCTTTTGGCGCGGTGACGTTATCAGATGTTATAGGATATCGAGAGGGTTTCGTCTAGTTTTGAGGGTCGTGAGGCCCCCTGTGTGGCGGCGTCCGACTGGCGCAGGGCCGCGGTATCGAGGCGTAGACCGCAGTCGTTCCAGGGGTCGGATCTTGGGGCCTTCCGAATCCTGACTTTGGCCGGCCCGCTCGTGTCGTGATGGGAAGCTTGATCCTCGCCGCTTTTCTTGGCAGCCTGTATTCGCTGGAAGGGCTGCGCTTTCCCAAGAGTCGCCATCGTCTGTGGCGAGGGAGAAGGGTCCGCGGAAAGCGGAGTGTTTTCGATGAAATCGCAGGCAGCCTGACTGATAGCGGCTTTCGAAAGACCGCGTGGATCGATGTATGTGTTAGGGAATCATGGTGTCGCGGACTTTGGGGCGGCGCGTTTTTGGACGATGGCGTCCTTCAGTCATGAGGTAGTGCTGTGAAGTTCATGAATAGGCTCGAAAGGCGGTTTGGGCGCTACGCGATTCCCAATCTCATGGGTTATATCGTAGGCCTTGAAGGTCTCGTCTTTCTTCTGTCGCACGCGCCAGAGGGAAGTCGCCTCATAGAACAATTTCGGTTCGTTCCTGCTTTAATCCTGCAGGGCCAGCTCTGGCGGCTTGTGACGTTCGTCTTTATTCCACCCGGGACATCTATCTGGGTGGTCTTCATCCTGTACTTTTATTATGTGTTGGGAACGCGACTCGAACACGAGTGGGGCAGTTTCCGATTCAACATTTATTACCTCGTCGGGATGATGGCGACAGCACTGGCCGCCTTCCTCGCAGGCGAGAGTGCGAACGCCTTTTTCTTGAATCTGTCGCTGTTTTTGGCCTTTGCCACCATTGAGCCCGATTTCACCATACTGCTGTTCTTTATTCTCCCTGTAAAGATCAAGTATCTTGCCTGGCTGACCTGGGGCGCGATTGCTTTTGCCGTGCTCGTCGAGCCTTTGCCGAGTAAGGTGATGGCGGGGGTTTCGACACTGAACTATTTCCTGTTTTTTGGTCGAGACGTCAGGATTCGGTGGAAAAGCCGGGCGCTTTCTTATCCCCGCAGGCGCGCCTTTAAAGCGCAAAGCCTAGGGCAAAAGGGAGTCTCGCTTCATAAATGCACAGTGTGCGGGATGACGGAAAAGGACGATGCGCAGATGGACTTTCGTTATTGTTCGCAGTGCGCCGGATACTACGAATACTGCATGCCTCATCTGACGATGCATGAGCATGTGCGCAGCGAGGACGGGCCCAAGGCCTAGGCAATCCCTAGGGACCGCGGGGCATAAGAGCGTTTCTGGCGATCATCGGTTCGCTTGTTATCGTGCCGTGGTGGGTGCAATCCTCGTAGGCCCTCGGCCGGTCGACGAATGGCTTCAAGAGAGGCAAAGGGATACGCACGCGGGCACGCAAGGGCCACTGTGCCCGTTTTTTGGTAGGAGGCCGGCCTTTTTCCTTGGGGTAAGCGGGCACCGCAAGGTGGGCTTCATGAGCGCTCATCCCGGCTGCCTTGCGTGCATGCCTTTGCAGAGGGCGGGGTACAAGACCTACTTCGGTTGCGAGATTTCGTGCCCCCGATCGGGTGTTGTTGCGCAGCCATCCTTTCTGCCACCTGATCTGCTTAAGCGTGCTCACCGTCGGATTCACAACGCTTCCCAAGGGACTATGCTCTAGGTAGAGACCGCACGGCAAGAGGTCGGACCCTTTGGACCAAAAGCCTGAACATTTCAGTCACGGCGCTAGACCCACGCGGCGGCCCCGCCGTCTCTGGGTGGATAAGGATTGGAACGATTTGCAAAGGATTGCATCAAAGAGGGCGAGGGCCCGTAGGAGTTGTGGGGTCTCGTTTGTAGCTCATCTTCACAGCACCAAGGCGAACCAAGAGGACGGGGAGGGGTTTTTGGGTGATGCTTGGAAAGCCGGTATGGGGTAGAGGCAGTGACAATACGGCAAGGGGTGGATCATGGCATTATTTGATCGGTATCAAGAACGTTTCTTGCAGCAAAGAGAGGCAACCCTCAGTCTCGACGAGTATCTAGAACTCTGCGCGAAGAACCCCTTGGCATACGCTTCGGCGGCTGAGCGCATGTTAGCTGCGATCGGCGAGCCGCAGGTTGTCGATACCCAGGCCGACCCGCGTTTGGCGCGGATCTTCATGAATCGCAAGCTGCTCACGTTCCCGGCGTTCGCCGATTTTTATGGCATAGAAGATGTGGTTGAAAACCTTGTTGCCTATTTTCGCCACGCCGCGCAAGGACTCGAGGAGCGTAAGCAGATACTGTACCTTCTGGGTCCGGTCGGGGCCGCCAAGTCGTCTTTGGCCGAGCGTCTCAAAAGTCTTATGGAGCGCCACCCTATCTATTGCTTGGCAGCCCACGGCAAGGTCTCACCTTTGTATGAGTCGCCCTTGGGTCTCTTTGATCCGAAAGAGGACGGACCGGTCTTGGAGGACCGTTACGGAATTCCTCACCGAGTTTTGCAAAACGTCATGTCGCCTTGGGCCGCTAAACGACTGCGCGAGTTTGGTGGTGATATCCGCAGGTTTAGCGTGGTACGACTCAACCCCTCGCAACTCCATCAAATCGGAATCACCAAGGTCGAACCGGGAGACGAGAATAACCAGGACATTGCAAGCCTTGTGGGTAAGGTCGATATCCGCAAACTCGAGGATTTTTCCCAGGATGATCCCGATGCCTATTCCTATGCGGGCGGCTTGAACGTCACGACTCAGGGTGTGCTCGAGTTCGTCGAGATGTTCAAGGCCCCGATCAAGATGCTGCACCCGTTGCTTACCGCGACCCAGGAAGGGACCTACAACGGAACCGAAGGGTTCGGGGCCATGCCTTATCAGGGCATCATTTTAGCGCACAGCAACGAGTCTGAATGGGCGGCTTTTCGGAACAACAAGCGCAACGAGGCCTTTCTCGACCGAGTCTACATTGTGAAGGTGCCCTATTGCCTGCGGGTGACGGAAGAGACCCAGATTTACCGTAAACTCCTGGAAAACAGCACCCTGAGCGACGCCCCCTGCGCGACCGATACGCTCGAGATGCTGGCGCGGTTTTCGGTTTTAAGCCGTCTGAAAGACCCTGGCAACAGCAGTCTTTGGTCGAAGATGGAGATCTATGACGGGAAAACCCTTAAAGATCGAGATCAACAGGCCAAGAGCCTCCAGGAATATCGGGATATGGCCGGGGTAGACGAGGGTATGGACGGCATTTCCACGCGCTTTGCCTACAAGATCTTGTCGCGCACGTTTAATTTCGACAACGAGGAAGTGGCAGCGAATCCGGTCCACTTACTCCTTGTGCTCGAAAATCAGATTCGCGCCGAACAGTTCCCAGCCGAGCTCGAGGCGCGTTATCTTGGTTTTCTGAAGGATGAATTGGCGGCGCGCTATGCAGAATTCCTTGGGATGGAGATCCAAAAGGCCTATCTCGAAAGCTACGGGGATTATGGCCAAAATCTTTTTGACCAATATATTCAGTACGCCGATTTCTGGCTCCAGGACACCGAATTTCGGGATCCCGACACCGGGCAAGTCATGAATCGGACCTTGCTTAACGAAGACTTGGAGAAGATCGAAAAGCCGGCCGGGATCGCGAACCCCAAGGACTTTCGCAATGAGGTCGTCAATTTTGTCCTGCGCGCCAAGGCCAGCAACGGTGGCAAAAGTCCGGCATGGACAAGCTATGAGAAGCTCCGGGTGGTGATCGAACGAAAAATGTTTGCCAATACTGAAGATCTGCTTCCCGTCATCTCGTTTGGGAAGAAGCGCACCTCAAACGATGAACGCAAACACCATGATTTTGTGGTACGCATGCAACAGAAGGGCTACACAGAAAAGCAGGTGCGGTTATTGGTCGACTGGTACATGCGCTACCGAAAGCACCACTAAAGCAAGGGGGAGCTAGACGAACCGGGAGGGGCTAACGAAAGGACGGAGTGCGGCGGCGCCTTGCCGCCCGGGAGGAGGGCGACTATGAGCATTATTATCGACAGACGCAATTCCGGGACCCGCTCGACGGCCAATCAGGATCGCCTTCAGCGACGTGTACGCGGACGGATCAAGGCCGCGGTAGAGAAGCTGGCGCGTTCACGTTCCATGAACGATATCCTCGATGTTCAGCAGCCCATATCGATTCCCACCAAGGATCTGCATGAACCCAGTTTTCGGCGCGATCTACGCGACGCGCCTAAGGAGCAGGTTTTACCAGGGAATAAGCAGTACCGACGGGGGGACCTCATCCCAAAACCTGACGATGGGGGCGGAAGCGGGAAACAAGGTGATGCGGGTGGTGGCATAGACGGCCTCGGCGACGACGAGATCGCCATTGTGCTGACGGCCGACGAGTTTCTGGCGCTTCTATTTGACGGCCTGGCACTCCCCAATCTCCGCCAAACGCACCGTGAGGACGTGGAGGTCGAGAAATGGCGACGGGCCGGATTCATAAAGGATGGGAGTCCCTCGCGCATGCACATCGGACGCACTATGCGCACGGCACGCGCGCGACGCATAGGGCTTAGGGCGCGCAAAAAGCGCGAGTTGGAGGATCTTTTAGAACAGAGTCTTGTTCTCGAAGAGGAGATTCGCACGCGAGGTCTGCAAGGCCAAGATACCAGTATCGAGCGCTTTCGTCTGAGTGAGATTCAGGCCGATGTCAAGGTTTTGGAGAGAAAGATTCGAGCGATTCCATTTATAGACGAGTCAGATTTGCGTTTCGCCCACATAGACCAGAAGCCTTTTCCGATCACAAGTGCTGTGATTTTTTGTGTTATGGACGTCTCCGGGAGCATGGGGGATATCGAAAAAGATCTCGCGAAGAGGTTCTTTCTGCTGCTCTATCTCTTTATCCACCGCCAATATCGAGCGGTGGAGCTCGTGTTTATTAAGCACCATACCGAGGCCTCCGAATGCACTGAACAGCAATTCTTTGGTTCCCGGGAGGGTGGCGGTACGCTTGTTTCGCCGGCTCTGGCTTTGGTCGGGGAGATTATAGCGAAGCGCTTCGTGCCCGATAACTGGAATATCTATGTCGCGCAAGCCTCGGATGGCGACAACGCCAACGAAGATCTGCCCGCGGTACAGGAGCGTCTACAGAGCCTTTTGCCGCAGTTGCGCAATATGTTTTATCTGGAGGTCAATCAGGAGCAGAAAAGTGATCTGATGCGGATCTATCTCGATACCGCTCAGGAATATCCCGGGCTTCTTACAGCCAGGGCGTCACAAGTGGCAGATATCTATCCGCTTTTTCGGAAGCTTTTTGCCGAACGTGAGGAGGCTCGCCATGATGGATAACAAAGGCCTGCTTTTTTCCGACAACGATTGGACATTTGAGCGGATAGACGCCGCCTGCGAGCGCATCGCTGTGATCGCGGAGCGCGAACTCAAGCTCGATACCTACCCAAACCAGATCGAGGTCATAAGCGCCGAGCAAATGCTCGACGCCTACGCCTCTACCGGCCTTCCCATGTACTACCCGCACTGGTCTTTCGGTAAACAGCGGGCGATAGAATCTGGACAGTATCGCCGGGGAGAAATGGGTTTGGCCTACGAGCTCGTTATCAATAGCAATCCTTGCATAAGTTATCTCATGGAAGAGAATACGATGATCATGCAGACCCTGGTGATCGCGCATGCAGCGTTTGGACACAACGCGTTTTTTAAGAACAATATGTTCTTTCGGCAGTGGACTGACGCCGATGGAATTCTGGATTATCTAGAGTTTGCTAAGGGGTATATCGCGCAGTGCGAGGACCAATACGGCATAGACACTGTAGCCGATGTTTTAGACGCGGCGCATGCGATCAACCGCAATGGCGTAGACCGCGCTCCCCGGCCTCAAAAGCTATCAGCTCGCGAGGAGGAGGCGCGCAGGAAGGAGAGAGCCATTTTCTTGGAGCAGCATTTGTTGGATGTTTGGCGGACACTGCCCAATAGGCCTGTTACATCAGGTGATCGCAACGAAGGTGTATTTCCGGGAGAGCCGCAGGAAAACCTCATTTACTTTATAGAGAAAAATGCGCCGCATCTTGAGACTTGGAAGCGCGAAATCTTGCGTATTGTGCGCAAAATCGCCCAGTATCTCTATCCGCAAGGGCAGACAAAAATAATGAACGAGGGATTTGCATGTTTTGTTCATTACCATGTGTTGCATATTTTGCATGCCCAGGGGTCCATAAGCGACGGGTCTCTTATGGAATTTTATGCGAGCCACACCGCCGTCACCTTTCAGCCGGATTTCGATAGTCGCCACTATAGCGGCATAAACCCCTATGCGCTGGGGTTTGCGATCTTCCAGGACATCAAACGGATTTGTCTCGAGCCGACTGACGAGGATTATCGGTGGTTCGACTTCGCGGGTGACCCGGATTGGCTTAAGCAGATTCATTTTGCGATGCGCGAGTTTCGCGACGAAAGCTTTGTTTTACAGTACTTGTCTCCGAAGGTGATGCGCGACTTTCATTTTTTTGTACTCACTAACGATCCGGACGCGGACGTCTTTGAGGTGGCGGCGATTCACGACGATGTTGGGTATCGCGCGGTACGCAGCGCGCTCGCTCAGCAAGTTGCAGAAAGCGTGCGCTCTCCCGACATTGAAGTGGTGGCCGTGAATCGCTGGGGTGATCGCCACCTCCATTTACGAAATATGGATCACTATCCGCTCGATCGAGGCGAGGCGAAAAAGACCTTGGATCATATCCGGACCTTGTGGGGATATGATGTGCATCTGGACATGTCCCCGTCTAGCTTGATTTCAAAGGCTTTGGATCGCTAAGGCGGGCTTGCGGCCTTCGCGGCAACAGTGTCTGGCCTTCGATAAGGGGCAGGGCGATGATCTAGAAGGAGGTGACCTCGATCGGCGGGTCCCGGAGGCGCTGTTCCTGACTTTGGAGTAGGGAAAGGAGTTCGCGAAAATGACGGTCTTCACGAAACCACGGGAAGATGAGCGGGAAGGCTGGGTCGTGCCAACGGCGCGCGATCCAGGCGTTGTAGTGCAGTAGGCGCAGGGCCCGCAAGGGCTCTATGAGGCGCAGTTCGCGGCGGTCGAACGGCCGGAAGATCTCGTAGCCGCTGATCAAGGCTCCTAAGGCCTCCTCTTGCTCGGCCCGATCTCCCGGGAGCAGCATCCAGATGTCTTGAATGGCAGGACCATTTAAACAGTCATCGAAATCGACAATTGCGAAGTGTTCGCCATTAAAGAGCACGTTTCCGGCGTGACAGTCGCCATGAATCCGGAAGATGGCCGGCTCAACTTCAGAAAACGCGGCCTCGATGGCGGCCTGGAGGCGCGTGGCGCACTCGAGAAAGGGGGAGCGTAAGTCCGGTGGGAGAAAGGGGCAATCGCGTAGGGCCGCGATTGCGGGTGCCACAAGCGAGGCGGCGTCGAGCGAAGGCCGGTTCGTGAACCGTCCCTGCCCCACGCCGTGCAAGCGTCCAAGATAGTGTCCGAATGCGGTTCGCTCCGCCACGGTTTCTAAGCCACCGGTGCGCCCGGGGCGCCACGGGAAGGCCGCAAAGCGAAAACCCTGCTCCGTGAACAAGGTCGTGTTGTGGTGGCAGAGCGGGGCTACGGCGGGTATTTCGGCCGCGCAAAGCTCCTCGGTAAAGCCGTGCTCCTCGAGAATCGCGGCATCGGTCCAGCGGTCTGGTCGGTAGAATTTCATGGCCCAGGGTGCGCCCTCGGTCTCAATTTTATAGACGCGATTCTCATAACTATTGAGGGCCTGGAAGCCGCCCGTGGGTTGCAGATTGAGGGATTCGGCGGCGCTTAGGATGGTGTCCGGCGTGAGGTCGGAGTAGGGGGGTGTAACCGAGCGCGGGCTGTGGGAGGTCATGCCAAAGTATAGCGATGAACGAAGATCTGGGCAAAAGGCCGGCCTTTCGGTTTTGTCGGCAGCGAGCTGCACCCACTGTCTCAGTGGTATCCCGATGGCGTCGCTTAATAAATACGCCGCCGCGTGTAAGTCGGCGTATGCTAGGGGATTCTCAAAGAGTAGGGCAACAGCCATGGCTAAAGGTCAGTTACGGGGAAATAAGGAAGCCAAAAAACCCAAGCAAGTGAAAAAGCCGGCGGCGCCAGGAGGGGGTTTGGCTAGCGCGGTATCGAGGCTCGGGGTGCGCACGAGCGAGTCCAAGAAGTCCTAATCATCGCGGCCCTGCGACCAAGGCTCGGGCACAAGGCAGGAGCAAGCGGATCTAAGCAGGTCCGGCAAAGATTTTAGCGCATCGTCACAAGCTCCTCGGCGCTTGTCGGATGGATCGCCAGGGTGTCATCGAAGTCGCGCTTGGTGGCCCCAAGACGCAGGGCGACCGCGAACCCCTGGAGCATCTCGTCTGCGCCTTCGCCTATAATATGGAGGCCGACAATGCGTTCATTGCGACCTACGGTGATGAGCTTCATGGCGGTCTTGTCGGGCTCTTTGGCAAAGGCGTTTACGAGCGGTGTGAATTCGGTACGGTAGACCTTTATGCCGTCGTCACCGTGTTGTTCGCGGGCCTCTTCTTCCGTAAGGCCCACCGTGCCCAGAGGCGGGTGACTAAAGACGACGGTGGGGATCTGACTGTAGTCGAGGTGCCTATCGGTCATGCCGCCAAACAGGCGATCGGCAAGCCGACGTCCGGCGGCAATGGCGACCGGCGTGAGCGCGATGCGCGATGAGACATCGCCCAGGGCGTATACGCCAGGAGCGCTCGTGTTCTGATGGTCGTCGACCAGGATATAGCCGTCGCTATCGGTGCCAATGCCGGCCGCGGCGAGTCCTAGATCCCCGCTCCGAGGTGCCCGACCGATCGCCCAGATAATGCTATCGAGACCGGATAGTGTTTCGCCGTCGCGCGCAATAAGTGAGAGTCCGGACGGGTCTTTACGAGCCTCTGTGACCTGTCTGTGTGTGAGTATATCGATCCCAGAGTGCATCATAGCGTTCATGAGACCCTCCCTTAACAGAGTGTCGAAACGGTCTAGAAAGTGTTTACGTCTGAGGACGAGCGAGACATCGGCCCCGAGGCTATTGAGGACGCCGGCGAGCTCGACTGCGATATAACCGGCACCTACAATCGCGACCCTTTGGGGTCGTTCCGTGAGATCAAAAAATCCATCCGACGTGATGCCAAGATTCGCCCCCGGAATGTTCGGCACCAAAGGGCGGCCCCCGGTTGCCACGACCACGTGCTCGGCCTCGTAGGTGTGGTCTCCTACCGCCACATGGTGGCTATCGACAAAGCACCCGCGGCCCCGTAGGAGCTCGACACCGTTGTCGCGAAGCCCCAGGCCGTAGCGGTCGTTGAGCCGAGAAATATAGGCCTCGCGGGCGGATTTGAGGGCCATCCAGTCAAGCGATCCCGAAAATGACGGGAAGCCGTAGTCCGGTGCCCTATCGACGCTGTTTTGGATGGCTGCGGCGTTCCAAAGGATTTTTTTCGGTACGCATCCTAGATTCACGCAGGTTCCGCCGAGGGGTCCAGGCTCAATAAGCGCGCATCGGGCTCCGTAGCGGGCGGCGCGATTCGCGGTCGCTATGCCGCCACTACCCCCACCTATCACAATAAGATCGTAATGCCCCGCCATGTGTGGTCCTTTGGGATGCGGCCAAATATCTACGGAACTTCAAGTACCAAGACCGAGGTCTGGGCCTTACTTCGTCTCCAGGTAGCGCGCAAGATCGTCTGCGCCGCCGATATGTCGCCCCCCGATGAAAACCTGGGGCACGGTCGAGCGGCCGGTGGTAGCGCGTAGGGTCCGCGAGGAGACACCGGTGCCTTGGCCGGTCTTAATTTCCTCAAAAGCAATATTTCGCTCCTTGAGCAAAGACTTGGCGCGATAACAATGGGGACAGCCCTCGCGTGTAAAGATGGTGACGAACTCCGGCCCTTTCGCCTTCGGGTCGATATAGGACAGCATGGTATCGGCATCGGAGACCTCGAACGGGTCACCCGGCCTGTCTTGCTCAATGAACATCTTCTTAATAACGCCATCTTTGACCAACATCGAATAGCGCCAGGATCGTTTGCCAAAACCTATGTCGGATTTATCGACCAGCATCCCCATCCCGGCGGCGAATTCGCCGTTGCCGTCGGGAATGAAGCGGACGTTTTCTGCGTTTTGATCTTTGCTCCAGGCGTCCATGACAAAGGCATCGTTGACCGAGAGGCAGAGTACATCGTCTACGCCACAGGATTTGAAGACCGGGCCGAGTTCGTTATAGCGCGGGACATGGCTCGATGAGCAAGTTGGGGTGTAGGCGCCGGGAAGCGCAAAGACGACGATGGTCTTACCCTTAAATAGCATGTCGCTCGTGACGTCTTGCCATTCGCTTCCTTTGCGGGTTTTAAAGGTCACCTGGGGTACGGATTGTCCTTCCTTATTGGTGTGAGGCATGCGGGATTCCTTCATGGTCGGGGGAACGGAATGGGCGTAGGGGACGGCTAGGATCCCAGAAAATTACGCGAGAGTGGGCTGTGGGGGTCATAGGCGTTCCCATATCGTCATTTGGGCGAGAGAGTGCTGGAATTTGCGGGCGGTCTCGCGGATGACAAACGGCACATCGCGCGGGCTTCCGTCGAGTAGCCGAAAGCGGTCCCCAAGAAGGCTGCGGAGTGCGTCGAAGGTCGTCCAGGTTTCTCCGTTGCGTTTGTATCCCCCCAACCACTCTTCGCGTGCGGTATGTTCGCTAAGCCAGGTATAGGGCGAAGTGAGCACCAGGAGGCCGCCCGGCAGAATGCGCGCGCCAATATCTTCTAGAAATTGTCGCGGTTGGTAGAGGCGATCAATGAGATTTGCGGCAATGACCAAGTCGTAACCGCTGAAGTGGGGCTTCAGATTACACGCGTCTCCCTGAAAAAACTCCACACGCTCGGCCGCTTCGCCAAGAGCTAGATCCTGGAGGTGCACGGTGCGATAGCTTTTGAGTTCGCCCTCGTCGGTCAGCGTGTAGGAATAGTGTCCTTTTGTCCGCAGGCGCGTGCCGACTTGGATGAATCGCGCCGAGAAATCGATCCCGGTGACATGGGCCCCGGTGCGCGCCAGCTCAAAGCTCGTGCGTCCAACCGCGCA
>JAJYPQ010000001.1 GCA_021795255.1 Pseudomonadota bacterium | reverse complement strand
TTCCCCGATCTGGACGTGCCCGTGGGCGAACGGATCGTGGCGGAGTTTACGCCCTTTCTCCTGGCCTTGATCGCCGAACACCGGACGAAGAAAACCGTGAAGAAGTACGCCGATTATCTCTGGGTCTTGGGCGGCGAACTCATTCGCCGCGTACTTACCGACGAGAAAGCCCGCAAACTTCCCGCTCGGACGCTCATCTTAAAACACATCGATGAGACGGGCGGGCCCCTGTGGCGCCATGCGCGCGATGAACAAGAACATGCCGTCTACGACGCCGTGTGTAGGCGGTTCTATCAGTTCCTAACCGGCACCAAGCGCTAAACGACACCCACGAATTCCGCTGAAGAGCCGTTTTTTTTTACGGGCCCATTGGCTCACTTAATGCCAGTGTTTCGTTATATATTTAACCGCTGCACGAGAACCCATCGCGCCACCTTGGGACGGTCCGGAACATTTCCTTTTTTTTTCATTAAGATAAATCAAGTTATAACGGAAATGTTCGCGTTCATACTAGGATACGGTTTTCGTCCCCCCCTATTTTATAGAAAGTTTTTATCGTCCCCTATAACCTTTTTCTTCCTCTACACCCGGCATCTGTCCAGTAAACGAGCTTGTGGGCCGCCCAAGCACGTCCTATAGTCCAGACCTCAATGCAGCGCCGCCACCACATTTTTCCAGGTTCCGAATCGGCGGCGGTGGTTTCCACGATCCCATGAGGATGGTTGTAACAATATCGCGATACTGAGAACGGCGAATCGCGCTGTTCCAGCTACGGAGATCAACTATGCTTGTAAAAGACGTCATGACCACAAAAATGAAGACCGTGCGGCCGGATAGCGCGCTGCGCGACGTAGCCACCGTGCTTGGGTTCTATCACATCAGCGGCCTGCCGGTGGTGACCGAAGACGGGACCCTTGTCGGCGTCATATCCGAGAAAGACGTGTTACGGGCCTTGTACCCGAAGATCGACGACGCTATTCAGCTGTCGACATCCGTGCAGTTCGCCGATCTCGACAGCGAGTTTCGTGACGTCATGGATGCCCGGGTCTCGGGGTTCATGACCGCTCATGTCTTTACCGTGGGGCCCGAGGATCAGATCCTGCGCGCGGTGGCGGTCATGATTGCCCACAAGATCCGGCGTATCCCGGTGACCGTGGACCGGAAGCTCGTCGGGATCCTCAGCATCGGTGATGTCCACAAGGCGGTCTTGAAGGAGACCTTCGATCATAAGCTCGGCCAGAGTGGCAAAAAGCCGCAGTTGAGGCCGCGGATATAGGGAGGGGAGCGGAGATCGGGACGACATCAACGGACACGAGGAGGATGTGATGGGCGAGGCAGAGAGCGATCACAAGAGCGAGTATGTGGTAAACCCCAAGGGCCTGACTAGCGAAGAGGTGACGCGGTTATTAGCAGAGCACGGACCAAACGTCATCGCTGAGGACAAACCCAATCCGTTCCGGCTGTTTTTCAAGAAGCTGTGGGGGCCAGTGCCGTGGATGCTCGAGGCCACCCTGATTCTCGAGCTCATCATGGGTAACAACATCGAGGGCCTGATCATCGGGTTTCTGCTGGTATTCAACGCCATCCTGGGCTTCCTGCATCAGCAAAAGGCGCAGAACGCCCTTAATATGCTGAGAACCCGTCTCCAGATCATGGCGCGTGTGCTGCGCGACGGTGCATGGAAACAGGTGGTATCCTCCGAACTCGTACCCGGCGACTATGTGCACTTGCGCGTCGGCGACTTCGCGCCGGCCGACCTCGTGGTCGCCGAAGGGCAGGTGCTGGTCGATCAGTCGGCGCTGACCGGGGAATCGGTGCCGGTGGAGCGCGAGCCCGGGGAGAGTGTGTATTCGGGGTCGGTCCTGCGCCGCGGGGAGGCAAGCGGCACCGTGACAGCAACGGGCAGCAAGAGTTTTTTTGGGAAGACCGCGGAATTGATGCGGGGTGCGGGAAGCCGCAGCCATGCCGAGGAGCTGGTCATGTCCATCGTCCGCTATCTGCTGCTCATGGACGGCGCCCTGGTGATCGCGATCCTCATCTATGCGGCCATTACGGGCCTTGCGCTCATGAAGGTGATGCCGTTTGCGCTCATTCTGCTCGTCGCCTCGGTACCGGTCGCGCTCACCGCGACCTTCACGCTCACGAGCGCCGTGGCCTCGCTCGATCTGTCCAGCAAGGGCGTATTGCTCACACGGCTCGCGGCCATTGAGGAATCCGCGGCCATGAACGAGCTTTGCAGCGATAAGACCGGGACCTTGACGCTGAACGAGCTCACGCTCTCCGGCATGCAGACCGCAGACGGCGTGGATGATGCCGATCTTTTGCTCATGGGCGCACTGGCGAGCGATGAACGCACCCAGGACCCCCTGGACAAGGCGATCTTGACGCGCCTCGCGGAGACCGGTGTTCGGGCCCCCGAAAAGACCGGCTTTATACCCTTCGACCCAGCCACCAAGCGCTCCGAGGCGACCTTCGCGCGCGACGGCGAGACGTGGCGCGCGGTCAAGGGCGCCCCCCATGTGGTGGCCAAGCTCGCCGGTGCCGACGGCCAGTTCTGGGAGACGGCGATCGCCGATCTCGCCGCGAGCGGGGCACGCGTTTTGGGAGTGGCCGCGGGTCGCGACGGCGCGCTCGCGTTCAAGGGGCTGATCGCGCTCGCCGACCCCCCGCGCCCCGAGGCCCGCGGGATCATAGCCGACCTCCGCCAACTCGGTGTGCGCGTACGTATGGTGACCGGCGACAGCATGGCCACCGCGCGGGTCGTGGCCGCGGAGCTCGGCATGGAGGGGGTCGTCATGGGCGGCCGCGAGGAGATCGCCAGGGGCGCCATCTGCGACATCTACGCCGGCGTCTATCCGGAGGACAAGTTCCGCCTGGTGCAAACCTTTCAGAACATCGGACACACGGTCGGAATGACCGGCGACGGGGTGAACGACGCGCCGGCGCTGAAACAGGCGGAGGTCGGGATCGCGGTGTCGACCGCCACCGACGTCGCCAAGGCGGCGGCCAGCATGGTGCTGACCGAGTCCGGCCTGAAGGGAGTCGTGGAGGCGGTCAAGACCGGCCGGCGGGTCTATCAGCGGCTTTTGACCTACACGCTAAACAAGATCGTGAAGACCATACAGGTGGCGGTCTTCCTGAGCCTCGGACTGATCGTATTCCGGCACTTCGTGGTGACGCCGCTGCTCGTGCTATTGCTCTTGTTCGCAAACGACTTCGTGACCATGTCGATCGCCAACGACAACGTCCGGGTGTCGCGTGAGCCAGACATCTGGAACGTGCGCATGCTCATCAAGACTTCGGTCATCATCGCCATCGCATGGCTTGTCTACATCTTCGCGGTGTTCGGCGTGGGCAAGGATGTCATGGGTCTGCCCATCCCCGAACTGCGCACCTTGAGCTTCCTGGGTCTCGTGTATTCGGGCCTGTCCAATGTGCTTCTGGTTCGCGAGCGCTCGTATATGTGGTCCTCGCGCCCCGGCACTTATCTGCTGCTGGCGATCGTGGGCGACGTCACTCTGGTCTCCCTGCTCGCGCACTTCGGGGTGTTCGGGATGATGGCACCCGTGACGTGGTCGGCGATAGGTCTGCTGCTCGCGTTCACGATCGTCTACGTGACCCTGCTCGACCTCATAAAGGTACCGTTGCTGCGCTCCCCGTCCTCGCGCGCTGCCGAGGCTAACGTTGTCTAACCCAACTGAGCGGATGCGCTCCTGTAAAACTGACAACCCGTTGATTGGTAAAGATGGCGACCTCAAAGGCGACCTCAAAGGTTTGCGCCCCACGGCGGTTGCTGTCTGGGCCTGGGCGCGGGTGATTTTCGGGGGCGGTGGCGGCGGCCAATGCCGATGTAGCCGATCGAGCAGTAGCTGCAACTGAGGCTCGGGTTCGGTGGTACGTGTGCGCAGGATCTGACGGCCGTCGGTGGTGGGGATATGGACATCGAGCCTCTGCACGGCCGCCAAGGGATCGAGCACGCGCCGCGGGGTCAGGCCGCCTGCGTGGGGTTTCCGCTTTTACGCTAGCGGGGTATACAGGCAATATAGCTCAGGAAGACGATGAAGACCTGTGCCTCGATGCGCCGCGCGTCTTGGTGGTCAATCGGGCGGATCGCCCGATCCCCTTTGAGGTGTTTGAAGGCCTCCTCGACCGGGACGAATTGCATGGTGTAGCACCAGAGTTCGACCAGATCATGACCGACAAGGTTGGTGCGTAGCAGATAGCGCCCCTCGCGACGGCACACTTGTCGGAGCGTGTCGCGATCAAGGCGCCAGGTAAAGGTCGGAGCGCTGTCATGCGCCACGCCATCGATCCGGCGCCGACCCGCGGGATATCGGCTGCGTGCGGCACCGAGTTTCATCAGCCGTTCTCTGTGGGTGAGTGTCATGGTGCCGAGCTGCTTCCGCCGCGCCCAGAGCGCTTTCAATGGGCGCTTGCGCATCGCGCGCTCTTTGGCGATACGGTCGTGACTCTGTGCGAATACGTACGTCTCGAACACGAACAGCACCTGATCAAAGTGTGTGCCCTTGCGGGTTTTGGGGAGGCGCGCGGCCCAAAAGTCATCAAGTTCCCGTTCTTGCCACAGCTTCAACGCAAGCCAGCATGCGCCCAATTGTCGTGGGCGCCGCCGGGAAAGCTCCGACAATCGCCGTCGCATGATCGATGTGTTTGACACGAGTCCTTCACAGCGATCCTCCGGGAACAGCGACAGCGTGCCCGTATCCCCGGTGTGTTCATCGAATGCCTCAATGAATGTGCGCCACGCCCGCTCCTGCGAGGAATTGATCTCGCCCAGATAGAGCGCATGGCGTTGCAGCACGCGGCCCGGCGAGCCGCCGATTCTCGACGATGTTCCCATACCTGCGTTCCTTACCATCTTTACTTGCATGTGGTAGCGCGCAGAAACATGGTTCCTCATCATCCGCGCCCAGCCCGCAGAGAAAATAGGCAAGGTCTGCACTACAGCGGGTTTTGCCCCCTTATCTCCCTACCGATCGTTGATTGATAACAGGATTCTGGCGTCACATCCGAGATAATGGGAGGTGAATCCGCGAAGTTGGGCTAAGGGCGTTCACGACGTGACCCATGGTGTCTGAGAGTTGCGGGCACTGGAAGGTGCCGTGCGCGTATACCCAGTTGTCACGTCAGTATGAATCCATCCGGCACAGGAGAGGTCAGAATGGCGGGAGTTCCGGGCCCTGAATGCGGATTCGGCGGTTACGGATGCTCAGCAGACCGTTGCATTGGAGTTGGCCCAATATCTTGGTCACGGTCTGCCGGCTGCTCCCCACCATATCGGCGATTTCCTGATGGGTCATACGGATATTGAGGTGGATTTCCTGGCCGACGCGGGCACCATAGCAGGCACCCAGCCGCAATATAAGTTTGGTGATACGGGTATTGACGTCGTCATTGACAAGATTGACCAACATGTCACCCAAGACACGCGTCCGGCAGGCGAGCACGCGCATGATGATCAAGGCGACGTGTCCATGGCTTTCGGTATACTCGTTGAATGCCTTACGTGGCACACACAAGACCGCACAATCATCGCAGGCCTGGGCATTCAATACTCTCCCGCCGCCGCCATGCACGACCTCTGCCAGGCCAAATACCTCGCCTTCGAAACAAAACCACAAAATGACCTGGCGGCCTTCGACGGTGACCTGAAACACCTTGATCTGGCCTTCGCGCAGAAAATATACATTGTCACTGGGATCACCGGCGGAAAAAATAAAATCACCCCGCGGGTAGTGCCGCAGCCTGCCAATGGTCAACAGATGCCCGTGGTCCTCCTTGTCGATCTGCGCTAGGACGTTCGAGGGCGCCGTCAATAACGGATCATGGGTCTTAAAGGCCGTTTCGTCACCGTGCAACATTTCTTACCTCCCGCCTCATGATGACATCGTTAACCGGTTGTCGGGGTAGTGCGCAGAGACTCCCGCGACTGCGACCGGTCCGACTTAACACCGGTGAGGTCTGTGACTATCTCATACTGAGCCCGCACCCACAGTCAAGTGCCCGAGATGCACGGCGGCGGTGCGCGCGGGTTATTCCTCATCGGTCTGCCTTGGCATGTGCATTAACATAAAAATGTAGGCGCCCGGCACCCCCGCCTGACCCCGAGGCTACCGGGCACGGGATGGCCACCACGGCCCGCTTCCAAGTCATCATCCTGTTAATCACCCGTATGGTTCGTGAGCGGTCGGGGTGGCGCGGAAACTGCGACTAATCAAGGAGATAGGAGCCTGTCTTTCTTCGGCATCATCCCCGGACGCGCCGGGAGCCGCCAATATTCTTCATGAATTTGTCGGTTACGCGACATCACCCCTCTTAGGGTAGCGCATATCATCGTCAAACAATCTTTTATGAACAGCGCCGCCAGCCGGGAGCGACCCATGGAAAAGAAGACAGACAGCGAACTCAAAGCGCAGCTTGGTCAATACATCGCCCCCGAGGGGTTGTACGCCAAGACCAAAGACATGCTGTTTTTAGGGAAGGTGACCTGCAATGTTGACAGCCTCGTCGCCGGCTCTTGGCAGGAGATCATCCTCGATTACGAATTAGGGGCATCGGGAATGGCGGATGGCTCGTGGTTCAAGGCGACATTCCGCTTTTACTCGGACTGGGCGCTCTTTCAGTCTGGCGATCCCCAGGGCGCCAATTACATTTCCGCCGAATATCAAGCGGGTCCACTGGTGCCGGGGCAAAGCCCGGCCACGGTGCAAAGCCTGAAGGTCCGTTTTGATCAGAAAGGCCATGAACGCCCGTTCCAGAAAGCCGTGATCGTCGATACCGTCGATGGCTATCTGAAGGCTGGTGACCACATTATCGTCAGATTGGGCGACCGGCGCCACGGCGGCCCGGGGACGCGCGTACAGACATTTGTGGAGCAGAATTTTCGGATCCGTTGTTATGTCGACCCGTTGGGCACCTCCCGTGCTGCTACCGTACCGGGCGATATTGTCCTGCAGATCGTGCCTGGAGTGCCGGCGCAAGTCATCGTCAGTGCGTCGCGTGTCGTGCGTTCCGGAGAAACCTTGCCGTTGCGCGTCCGGGCCGAAGATGTCTGGGGTAACACCTGTTGGAACCGCCCAGAAAAGGTCGAACTGTGCGCGACGTTAAACGATGTTGTGGTGTATGAAAAAGCGGTGCAGCTGGCAACGGAAGGCTGGGCGCTCCTCCTGGTCGATGACCTGCCGACCGACAAGCCCGGCGAGCTCGTGATTACCGCGCAGTTGCCCGATCATCCGCGTGTACCCCCGAAAACCTTCTACGTGGCCGTGGAAAAGACGTTCCACGCGCCGCGCATGTATTACTGCGATCTGCATGTCCATTCCGAAGACACAATTGGCACCAACAGCACGACCTACAATCTGACTTACGGTCGCGATGTTTCCGGTCTCGATATCTTGGCGTTTTCGCATAATGACTTCAACATCACCAAGGATAAATGGGACCGCACCGTCGAACTGATCCACGAGATCAGCACAGACGATCACTTTATCGCCTTCCCCGGGACCGAGTGGTGCGGCAGCTCCTGCGCCGGCGGCGATCATAACGTCGTATTCCTGCACGGCCAAATACCGGAATTTCCTTATCTCGCCACCGGCGAGCATGTTCGTTCGTTTGAGTGGAACGAAGATATGGGCGCGGCGGCCCAGGTGCAGCCCGGAGCGTGGCCTCTGGAAGAGCTGTGGGCCGCCTATGCGCAGGATCCGCAGGGCCATCTGCTCATTCCTCATGTCGGCGGCCGTCGCTGCATCCTCGACTGGCACTATCCGACACTGGAGCGCCTAATTGAGATTGGCTCCTCGTGGGGACATTTTGGCTGGCTTTACCAGGAAGCGATTGAGCGCGGTTACAAACTGGGGGCCTCCATGGCCGGCGACGAGCACCGCGGTCGGTGTGGCGGCGGCGTCCCCGGTACCGCGGTGTTTGGCACCAAAGGCGGCATCTCCGGTGTGCTGGCACCGGTGCTAACGCGCGTGGAAGTCGCGAAGGCGCTGCGCGCGCGGCACACGTTCGCGACCACCGGCGAGCGCACCGTCGGTCTCATCCATTGTGGCAAGCATATCCAGGGGGATGAGTTCGCGCACAAGGGGCCAGCATACGTGGATTATCGTTTCCTCGGCGACGCCGGCTGGGACGAAATTGTCGCTTACGATCACACGGGCGAGATTTGGCGTCGTGACCTCCAGGAGGAGCTGGGCTACTCCGCGCGCAATGTCCGTCTGCGCTGGGGTGGGGCGCGCGTCAAGGATCGCTACAGAAGCGCCGACTGGAAAGGCGTCATTACCATACGTAATGGGGTGATAAACGCCTTTACCGCACGCGGTTTTGAACATATCGAGGAAACATGCTGGCGGGAAAGCGGCACCCAGATCGGCTTTAAAAGCGACACCTATGGTGATGCTGACGCGATCGAAATGGATATTTCTAACCTGCAGAATGCCACCATCAGCGTGTCGTGTTCCATCGATGGGTATGTGAAGGTCGGAGACCCCCTTAAGGGTAACCCATTCATGCATTGTCCGACCTTCAGTTGGGAAATTTCCGGGCAAGAGCTGCTGGCGCGGTCGCGTTTACGCAAGGATCTTCCAGGCATCGAGATGTTTGTGGCAGTGGAACGCATGAGCGAGAAGCCAACACCGCGCGACGTATCGGGGAGAATCGAAGTCTCGGCCCAAAACGGTCCGCATGGTTTTCGCCCGGTGTACCTATTCGCGCGCCAGGTGGACGACGCCAAGGTCTGGACATCGGCGATGTTTATTGAATTCACATGAAACATCGCGATCACGCCGACCATGACCATGGGTTGCCCGGCGCCGCGGCCCATGGGCAGCTGACGCCCCTTGTCGAGGCGGTCGCTTGGCGATCTGCCCCACGTGACCACCTAAGACCCATCAGACATTTGTCACCGTCTGCCAACGGGCGGGCCCGCTCAGGTTCGCCGCCGCAGACATTGCCGAGGTACACGGGGCCATGATTATGACATTGACAACCGATCAGATGATTCTCGGCGTCTTATCTGGGGGCCTGATCGGTTTTACGCTCGGCCTTATCGGCAGCGGTGCCGGCATACTGGCGGTGCCGCTCCTGGTCTATCTTGTCGGCATAAAGAATATCCACGTCGCGGTCGGCACGACGGCGGCGGTGGTGATGATCAATGCCCTGACCAATTGCTACACCCACGCACGTTGCGGCCACGTGCGCTGGCGCGCTATTGCCTTTTTTACGCTCGCCGGTGTTTTCGGGGCGGCGGCAGGTGCGCATCTTGGCAAACTGATGAACGGCCAGGACCTGCTGTTCCTTTTTGGCCTGCTCATGCTCTGGATTTCTGCCCAGATGTGGCGGAAGCGGCAAAGTGTGCCGGCGGTGTCGTCGAGTAGTGGCGCCCGACGCGTACCGGCGTCCGTGGGCGCGGGGTTTGGCGTGGGAGCGCTGTCGGGATTCTTTGGCGTAGGTGGGGGCTTTCTGATTGTGCCGAGCCTCATATGGGCCAACGGTTTGTCCATTATCGATGCCATCGGTTCATCGCTGGCAGCCATTACCGTGTTTGCCGGTACGGGTGCCGCCAGCTACGCGCTATCGGGTCTTGTCAACTGGTGGCTTGTGCTGATGTTGCTGGTCGGTGGCATTGTCAGCGGCTATTTCGGATCGATGCTGGCGGGCTACCTGGATAAGAGCAAGAAAGGGGCGCTCAATTCGATATTTGTCGTCGTGATTGGCATTGTCGGACTTTATATTGTCTGGAAACAAGTGCATATGCTGTCGCTGTAGGGGCCGAGACCGGACACTGTTCCGCCCGCAAGGCGCATTAGCGAAGAGGGGGTGATCATGCAATACGAAGAGAGGGCGGTCATGCAATGTCGGTTGTTGACAGCCGCCGTGGCGGGCGTCCTTATGGTGGCGCCGATGATCGCGCTGGCATCATTGCAGTATGGAGGTATGGCGCAAGGCGAACTCGGCTACTGGAAGGACACAAGCCAGGGCGTCACCAAAAGCCAGGGTACCAATGTGCTCGATAACAGTGCCGGGCGTTTTTGGATCTCGGCCAGCGAAAAGCTGGGTAGGGGCCTCAAAGGGCTCGCATTCTTCATGTTCAAGGTCAACACTGTGGGTAATGCCGGTTTTGACACCTCGCCCTATGCCCCGGGCACTAATGGTGGCGAGAAGTGGGTGGGGATCGCGAGCCCCTTTGGCCGGATCGAGATCGGCAATGTCATGAGCCCCTACAAGTATGCGGGTGGTGTGACCTGGGACCGGTTTTTGTTGACCGATCTGCAGGCGCGCGGCAACGGCGGCATGGCCGCCGGCGTGTTTGGCCAGAACGGCTTTATGACGGACTCCATCCTCTACAGCTCGCCACACTATGCGGGTTTTCAGCTCGGTGTCGCCTATAGCCCGATGAATGCCGGCGTCAATGGTGACGCCACGACGACATCAATGACCGCCCAGCACGGCGATTACAGCACGGCGCTGACCTGGAGGGCCCTGCACTGGGATGTAGTCGTCGCCCGTGACCATGCCGGTGCTGTAAACAGCGTGCAGACCTACAAGCCCTATGCCCAGCTCATCGGTGTAGGCGATGGCCTGCAGTATGCGAATCTCGGGAAGACGCAGAACAATACCAAGTTCGGTCTCAGATACAACTTCGGACCGGTGGCGGTAATGGGACAGTTTGAAAACCTCGATACCGCCGGCCAAGTTGATCCTACCCACGATCTTTTTGTGGCTGTCGATGGCAACGTTGGCCCATGGGTACCGATCCTGCAGGGTGGCGAGACCACCGACCAGTATTACGGTCCGGACATCAAGGTCCGCTATGTCGCTGTCGGGACTTTTTATAACTTCAAGAAGGGCTTTAGCCTCTACGGGGGTTACCGCCGTACGCAGGTGTCGGGTGTCAACGCGACCGTGACGGCAGCGGACGCGGCAGCGGCCAACGGCAACCAGAACGTATTGTCGGTCGGCATGCGCAAGGTGTTTTAGAGGCAGAACTGACGGTTTAAGACAGGGGGGTTATATGTCTGTCGGTCTTTTGAGCGTGTTCGCCTGCGCCGTGGTGGCGCTGATCTATGGCGCAATATCAGTCAACTGGGTTCTCCGGCAACCGGTCGGCGATGCGCGTATGCAGGAGATCGCGCACGCGATCCAGGAGGGGGCGCAGGCCTACCTGAACCGCCAATACACCACCATTGGCATGGTCGGCGTGGTGCTGTTTGTACTGATCTTCTGGTGGCTCGGGCAGTTGACCGCGTACGGGTTTGCCATTGGCGCCTTGTGCTCGGCGGCCGCCGGTTATATCGGCATGAACATCTCGGTGCGAGCCAACGTGCGGACCGCGGCTGCCGCCAGTCTCGGCCTCAATGCCGCCTTGCGCGTGGCCTTTCGTAGCGGCGCCATCACCGGGTTACTGGTGGTCGGGCTAGGTCTTTTAGGGGTGGCCGGCTACTACGCGGTGTTGCTGTCGCTGACCAAGGCGGGCCAGGCTGTTGATCTCTCACCGCTGGTCGGGCTCGCGTTCGGCGGTTCGCTGATCTCGATCTTCGCCCGTCTGGGCGGTGGTATCTTCACCAAGGGTGCCGACGTTGGCGCCGACCTCGTCGGCAAGGTCGAAGCCGGCATTCCCGAGGATGACCCGCGTAACCCGGCCGTGATTGCCGACAACGTCGGCGACAACGTCGGCGACTGTGCGGGCATGGCCGCGGACCTGTTCGAGACCTATGCGGTCACGGTGGTGGCGACCATGCTGCTCGGCCATCTCGATCTGCCGGGATTTCGTAATGCCATCCTCTATCCGCTGGCGCTCGGCGCGGCCGCGATCCTCGCCACCGTGGTCGGCACCTGGTTTGTACACGCGCGTACCGGTGGCAAGATCATGAACGCACTCTATCGCGGACTGATCGTGACTGGCGTGATCGCCGCGGCACTGTTCTATCCGATCACCCACACGCTGATGGCGGGGAACGGCACCTACGCGGTGACCGCGCTCTACTACTCGGCGCTCACCGGCCTTTTAGTCACCGGTCTTTTGGTCGTCATCACCGAGTACTATACGGCCACCGAATACGCGCCGGTGCGCTACATTGCCGAGGCCTCGACCACCGGCCACGGCACCAACGTTATCGCCGGACTGGCGGTGTCGATGAAGGCGACTACGGCGCCGGTGCTGGTAATCGCAGCCGGCATCGGTCTGGCCTACCACTTCGCCCATTTGTACGGCATTGCCGTTGCCGTCACCGCGATGCTGTCGCTGGCCGGTATGATTATCGCCCTGGATGCCTATGGCCCGGTGACCGATAACGCCGGCGGTATCGCCGAGATGGCCAAGCTGTCGCCCGCGGTGCGCGCGGTCACCGATCCGCTCGATGCCGTTGGTAACACCACCAAGGCGGTCACCAAAGGCTACGCTATCGGTTCGGCGGGTCTGGCGGCGCTGGTGCTGTTCGCGGACTTCACGCACGAACTCACCTTGCGGACCGGAATGGTCACAAGTTTTGATCTCTCTAACCACATGGTCATCATCGGCCTCTTTCTAGGGGGGCTTATTCCCTATCTGTTCGGCGCCATGGCAATGGAGGCGGTCGGACGGGCGGCAAGCGCGGTGGTGGTGGAAGTGCGGCGCCAGTTCAAGGAGATCCCGGGCCTCATGGCTGGCACTTCCAGGCCGGATTATTCGCGCGCCGTTGACATGCTGACCAAGGCGGCCATCAAGGAAATGATCCTGCCGTCGCTGTTGCCGGTGTTGGTGCCGCTGGTGGTGGGCGTGATGCTCGGCGCCCAGGCGCTGGGCGGCCTGCTGATGGGCACGATCGTCACCGGTTTGTTCGTCGCCATCTCGATGACCGTTGGTGGTGGCGCCTGGGATAATGCCAAGAAGTACATCGAGGACAACCATTGCGGCGGCAAGGGTTCGGAGGCCCATAAGGCGGCCGTGACCGGGGACACCGTCGGTGATCCCTACAAGGACACCGCCGGTCCGGCGATCAATCCGTTGATCAAGATCATCAATATCGTCGCGTTGCTGGTTGTGCCGCTGCTGCGCTTCTAGGCTGCGGCCTCCGCATCCTGAGTATCCGCGGACCCTTCCTCAGCGCTGCGCGGGTGGGCATCGCGGGCCTCCGGCGCGCCCAAAAAAGAGGGGATCTACGCCCCCTCGGTATTGCGGATTTCCGCTCCTACCAGAGTAACCATGCCAGCAGATAGAGACTTTGCTCTTCGAGGCGTGGGTAATCTCGCCACCAAAGTGATCGTAGGCGGTGTACTGGAGCGTAAACTGATTATTCTCCCCGGGGCGGATAGCTCGTGCGCGCGATCCCACCGCTCGATCTTGGGGGGCCATTACCGACCCGATACCGCTGCAAGCCGGGGCGGGGTAGTGCACTATTGTGGTACGGTTGCGCAGTGGCAGGCAGAACAGGCGGCCAAGCGCCCCAAACTGGGGGGAGAACGAACGGTTACGCTCATACGCCCAAGACCGGCTCGGCGATGTCATCAAGGTCGCCCAATTCCAGCGCCTGATGTCCCGTTGGAAGGGCCGACGTCATGGGCGGCGTTCGGACCCACGCCGGGGCGCCTGCTGGAGCCCGGAGCAGATTAGTAGCCGCTTGCGGGTCGACTTCCCGGACCTGCTTTGTGATCTTGCCCACTTTCACGGGGACCTCTCGTCGGCGATACTTGACCTGGTCGGAGGTTTGCGTGAGCTAAAAATAGAAGCCTCGAATCACTGACAAGCGATCTGTGGGTCGGGGTGTCGTCCCAGAGCCGTGTATGGGCCGCTCTGGCCCGATCCCTAGGGCTTAGGCGGCTTCGGGATCTGGGCGTCTCAGAGGCGCCCTCACTTGCCCAGTGATATAGAGGAACGAAATGTCTATTGTCCGCTTCCGCGCCTATTGGCGTCTCATGCGCCTCCATCGGCCCATAGGTAGCCTCTTGCTTCTTTGGCCCACGTTGTGGGCTCTTTGGCTGGCGCGCCAAGGCCACCCCATGCCAGTCCTCGTGGCGGTGTTTGTCGCGGGAGTTATACTCATGCGTTCGGCCGGATGCGTTATCAACGACTACGCCGATCGCGATTTCGACGGCCATGTGTGGCGCACGAAGGATCGCCCCCTTGCGACCGGCGAAGTAAGTCCTCGTGAGGCCCTTTTGCTCTTTGCCGTTCTGTGCGCTCTTACCGCTTCGCTCGCCTTTTGGCTCAATGCGTTCACAAGAGAGCTTGCGGTTGTAGCCGTGCTCCTGGCGGCTTCCTACCCCTTCTTCAAACGATTTACGCACCTTCCCCAGGTTTACCTGGGTCTAGCGTTCGGTTGGGGCATTCCCATGGCCTTTGCCGCGGAAACGGGCCACTTGCCGGTTGAGGCCTGGATGCTCTTTCTCGCCAACGTGTCGTGGACTGTAGCGTACGACACCGCCTATGCCATGGCCGACCGGCACGACGATGAGAAAATCGGTGTGCGCTCGACCGCCATCCTTTTTGGGCGGTGGGACCGTATAATGGTGGCGCTCAACCATGCCGCCGCCCTCATCCTTCTTTATGAGGTCGGCGTTATGGCCCATCTCGGGATCGAGTACGACCTCGGCCTCTTGGCGGCTCTGGGCTTTGCCGTGTATGAGCAAAAGCTGCTCTGGGCCCGGCGACCCGAGGACTGTTTTCGGGCGTTTCTTAATAATAACTGGTTTGGCGGCAGCGTCTTCGTGGGGCTTGTCGCCGCTTATCTCGGGAGAACACTGTGAAACTCTACGGTCACGCAACGTCCCCTTATGTACGCAAGGTTCGGATTGCCTTACGTGAAAAAAATATCCGCTTTGAATGGATAGAGGCGGCGCCATCGGATCCGGGCAATCGTATCGCCAGCCTGAACCCTTTGGGCAAGGTGCCGGTCTTGGAGACCGACGATGGGCGCGTGCTTTTTGATTCGGCGTTAATTGTCGAGTATGTGGACGCCCTTGGTGGGGAGCAGCTTATCCCTGAGGGCCCAGCGCGCCTGGACGCTCTTTTATGGCACACATTGGGCTCGGGCATCGTAGACGCGGTAGTGGCGCGATTGATCGAGTCCAGACGGCCCGAGAACCAGCAATCGCAGGCTTTTATGGCGCGCCAGGAGGAGAAGATAAGCCGCTCCATCGCCTGGGCCGATCAGGCCGAGAAGGGCCCGGCCTACCTCATAGGCCAACGGTTTAGTCTGGCGGACCTCGGTTTGGGGCTCGCGCTGGAGTATGTGGATTTCCGTTACCCTCACGACTGGAGAGGGAGCCATCCGCGCCTTGCTCGTTGGCTCGCCGGTATCAGCACACGCGGCTCGTTCGCGGAAACGATACCGCCAGGAATGGAAAAGGCCCTAGACTCCCCACACTGATAGGCCCGTCGATGGCCGCTATCATCATCCTACTTGTCGCTCTCCCTATCATTTTGATAGGAGCAGAATTATTTACAAACGCGATTGAACATGTGGGCATGGTGTTTGGGGTCTCCGAGGGTGTTACGGGCTCGCTCCTGGCTGCCGTAGGGACGGCGTTGCCGGAAACAGCGGTCCCGGTTCTGGCTTCGTTCCAGGCTGGAGGCGGTGCGGGCGTGGCCGTGGGAGCGGTGCTCGGTGCGCCGCTCATGTTATCGACGCTCACTATGGCGGTTATCGGGCTTACGGCGGTTTTGAGCCGGGGCTTTGCCGGACGTCTCACGCCCGAGTTGGCTGGCTTGCATCGGGATCTCGAGTGGTTTCTGGTGCTCTTCGGACTGGCGTTTTTGGGGCTGTTTTTGCCGCTCGGCCCGCTTCGCCTCTTGCTGGCGGCGGGTCTTGTGGTCGGGTATGGGGCTTATGTGCGAGCCACGTTACAGGCCTCGTCCGGGCTTGTGGCGCGCGGCCATGGTACCACCGCTAACGCCGTGCTGTTGCTCGCGCGCTTGCGATTGCAGCGGGTGCCGGGCCTGCGTTATCTGCAGTTGGCGCTCGGTCTGGCCTTGATTCTCACCGGCGCCCAACTATTCGTGGGCGGTATTGAGCAGCTGGGCCAGTTCTTGCGTGCCCCGGTCCTAGTTCTCGCCCTGGTGATCGTGCCCATCGCCACTGAACTTCCGGAGAAGGTGAACAGTATTTTTTGGGTGCGGCGGCACCAGGACACCTTGGCCTTTGGCAACGTCACCGGCGCCCTGGTGTTTCAGGGAAGCCTTCTGCCGGCCTTGGGTCTCATGTTGACGCCTTGGCAGGCAAGCCCGCTGCTTGTGATCAGCATGCTCACGACGATGGCAGGTGTGGGCTACCTCAGGATCAGGTCAGCGTCCGGCATTCGCGCCGGGCAGGTGCTGGTGGTCGGCCTTTTATATGCGGCTTTTGTTGGGTATCTTCTGGCCTTATGAGTCAATTTGCCGTCATGGGCTGTCCTATAGACCATAGTCTGTCGCCGGTCATTCATCGCGGGTTTGGCGAGATTGTGGGCCGGGTTGTGAGTTATGAGCGCCAGCAGGTAGAGGCCGGGGGGCTTGCGCATGCGCTTTTGGCCTTCAAGGCCCAAGGGGGTCTCGGTGTGAATGTCACAGTCCCCCTCAAAGCCGAGGCCTTTGCCCTTGCGGGACGCCTCTCCTTGCGCGCGAAACGAGCGCATGCCGTGAATACCATTTCGTGGATGGATGGTTTGGTCGTGGGTGATAACACCGATGGGCTAGGTCTTATCCGGGATCTCATAGATAACCACGGCTTATCGCTTAGCGATAGCCGGGTTCTGCTGGCAGGCGCTGGCGGCGCGGCTTGGGGTATAGCCGGGCCTTTATTGGACGAGGGTGTGGCCCAGCTCGCTATTTTCAACCGTACGCCAGAGCGTGCTTTGGATCTCGCGAGCAGCCTCGGCGATGACCGAGTGTCCGTGCTATCGGCTTCTGACGGCGAGCAGCCGTTTGATTATGTCATCAATGCCACGGCCGCCGGCCTATCGGGGGCCCTACCGGCGCTTTCGGATGCGGTATTCCGGGACGCAGTGGCCTATGATCTCGTGTATGGCCCGCGTGCCCAAGGCTTTCTGGCCCATGCTCGGCACTGCGGAGCCCGGATCGCCCTAGATGGTCTGGGGATGTTGGTCGAGCAGGCCGCGGAATCGTTTTTTTTGTGGCATGGGGTGCGGCCCCCGACCGAATCCGTGCTGCAAAAACTGCGAATGCCGGCGGCGTAATCGGTGACTTTGCTTGTTTGGACGGGACAAGGGCGCCTAAGCAAGGCCCCCGTGAACAGGCGATAGCCTAGGCGGCCAAGGGACTCTCCGGGGACACTCGGGTAGTGATCGTCGCTATCTTTTGGCAGAAACAGACAAGGAGCTTTCATGACGAACGCGAACCCTTTGCTCATTCTTGATGCTCTTCCCCAGTTTGCCCATATCGAGCCCGAGCACATCGTTCCCGCTTTAGAGTCGCTTTTGGCAAGTACCCGGGCGGCGGTGGAGGAGCGCCTGGGGTGCGCCTCCGGGAGTGAGTGGAGCGACATCGTCGCCTGGCTTGAGCGCGGCGAAAGCCGCTTGAAGCGTTTTTGGTCGCCGGTCTCGCACCTGAACGCGGTCGCAGACAGTGCAGCCCTCCGGGAGGCTTACAATGAAGGCCTGACGCTCCTGACTCGCTATCAGACGAGCTATGCCCAGGACGAGCGAGTGTACAAAGCCTACCTCAGGGTGGCCGAGGGTCCTCATTTGGATGTGTTGAGCCAAGCCCAGAAGCAAGTTGTGAGCAATGCCTTGCGGGATATGCGACTCTCGGGCGTAGCGCTCCCAGCAGCCCCTAAGGCCCGTTTCAAGCTGATCCAAGAGCGACTTGCGGAGCTCACCAGTCGTTTCGAGCAAAACGTTCTGGATGCCACGGATGCCTTCGCTCTCGTGGTGCCGGATCAATCGCGACTGGCTGGAGTACCGGACTCAGTCTGCGCAAAGGCCCGCGCCGATGCTTTGGCACATGAGCAGTCAGGGTATCGGCTCACGCTTCAGGCACCTTGTTATGTTCCGATCATGACGTACGCGCACGACCGCGACTTGCGTTCGGAGATGTACCGGGCCTATGTCACGCGTGCGGCGTCGGACCAGGAAGGCCGCTACGACAATACCGACCTTGCGCGTGAGATTCTGATGTTGCGTAAAGAGGCCGCGCACTTGCTCGGCTATCCCCATTACGCCAACTATTCGTTGGCGACGAAGATGGCCAAAGACGCCGAGGAGGTGTCGACATTTCTGAAAGACCTCGCTTTGCGGGCGCGGCCTACGGCCTTACAGGAGCTGACCGCGGTCCGGGAGGCGGCGGCAGAGGATGGTAATGTCCTAGAAGCGTGGGACATGGCCTATTACAGCGAGCGATTGAAAGAGCGACACTACCAGTTTTCGGAAGAAGACCTGCGCCCATACTTTCCGGTTCCGCAAGTCTTGAAGGGTCTTTTTGCCCTTACTGAGCGTTTGTATGATGTCCGCATCGTGGAGAAGTCGATGGTAGAGACTTGGCATCCGGACGTGGCCTTCTACGAGATCCACGAGCCAGATGGGACCGGGCGTGGCCAGTTTTATATCGATTTGTATGCGCGCGCGCATAAGCGCGGCGGGGCCTGGATGGACGAATGTTGCGTGCGCGAAGTGACCGAACACGGAGTTGTGCTTCCCGTTGCCTACCTTACGTGCAATTTTTCCGCGCCGGGTGAGAATCAGCCCTCGCTTCTGCGGCATGACGAGGTCGAGACGTTGTTCCACGAATTCGGGCATGGGCTCCATCATATGCTGACGCGCGTGAACGAGCCCGCCGTCTCTGGCATCAACGGCGTTCCTTGGGACGCCGTTGAGCTTCCCAGTCAGTTCATGGAAAACTTTTGTTGGCGGCGGGAGGTGATCGACCTGATAGGCGCGCATTACCAGACCCACGAGCCCGTACCCGAGGATCTTTTTCGGCGTCTGCAATCGACGCGGACCTTCCAGGCGGCGCTGCAAATGCTAAGGCAAGTGGAGTTCGCGCTGTTCGATATTCGTTTGCACTCGGACTTCAATCCCGATAACCAATCGGTGCATGCGCTTCTTGAGGAGGTTAGAGACGAGGTTGCGGTGATGAAGGCACCGCCCTTCAATCGATTCGAGAACAGCTTCACCCACATCTTTGCTGGCGGCTACGCGGCCGGCTACTATAGTTATAAGTGGGCTGAGGTATTGTCGGCAGATGCTTTCAGTAAGTTCGAGGAGTGCGGCGTGTTTGATCGTGTCACCGGTTTATCATTTTTGCACAACATACTTGAACGTGGGGGGGAGGCTGACCCGCGGGAGCTGTTCCAGAATTTCCGCGGACGACCACCAAGGATCGAGGCCCTGCTAAAGCAAAGCGGGCTGTCGCCGTGATGGCGCGCGCGTACCGCCTGCCCATACTCGTTGCCTGGGCCATACTCGTCGGACACGCGCAAGCGGCGATGCTCTATCGCTGGGTCGGTCCGCACGGAGTCGTGACTTACCAGGAGAACCGGCCACCGTCGTCGGCCGCCGGTGTCAAGGCGATACATATCAAGGTAGGGTCGGGCGGTGCGCGTCCAAATGTCAGCCAGAGTCACCCCGTGACCTTGTACGAGGCGCCGCATTGCCGCCCTTGCGCACAGGTCCGAGCTTATTTGCGCCGCCGCAAGGTTTCGTATCGAACTCGTAATGTGGCCAAAAGCCAGGCGGTTCTGCGGGCGATGAAGGCCCGGACTGGTTCGGTGTCCGTTCCCACGATTGTTGTGGGTAAGCATGTCCTTATCGGCTATGCCCGATCTGTCTTGGCGGGGGAACTGACCGCCGCGGGTTATCCTCCTACTTCTAAGGCTGGTCATTAGGCCAAGCATTGTTTGGTCGCGGGAGCGAATTCCCGCCAAGAACCGAAGCCGAGAGCATGAATGAAGATCGCGACCTGGAACGTCAATTCGCTGCGCGTACGCCTCCCGCAGCTTGAACTGTGGCTTGCCACGGCGCAACCGGATGTCTTGTGCCTGCAGGAGACCAAGGTTCGCGACAGCGATTTTCCCGCGGAGGCGTTTTCGGCCTTGGGCTACCAGGTCGCCTTTCATGGCCAGCCGAGCTACAACGGGGTCGCTATCGCAGCACGCGGGGTCCTGACCGATGTGGCTGTTGGTTTGGAGGGTTTCGCAGATGAGCAGTGTCGTTGCCTATCAGCCTCTTACCGAGGCCTGCGCGTGGCGAGTTTGTATGTACCCAACGGCACGGCCTTGGAATCGCCCCGGTATTCCTACAAGCTCGAGTGGCTGCGCGCCCTACGTGCACAGAGCGTGCAGTGGCGCGCGCGGTATCCGACCCTCATGCTAGCCGGAGACTTCAATATTGCGCCCGAAGACCGGGACGTCTATGACCCGAAGGCGTGGGAGGGCTCGGTTCTTGTGAGCGAGCCGGAACGGGCCGCTTTCCGCGATTTGTTGGCGCTGGGGTTTACCGACTCCCTACGCGCCTTGGGCGGCGAAGACCAGTGTTTTACCTGGTGGGATTATCGGGCGGCTGCCTTTCGCCGTGATCAGGGCCTGCGGATCGATCATATCCTTGTGAGCGATGCCCTAAGGTCGGCATGTCGAGCTTGCGTGGTCGACCGCGAAGCCCGCGCTCATGCTCGGCCGTCCGATCATGCCCCGGTCGTAGTTGAGATCGCCTGGCCCCCGCCGCCCTAGCGACCAGGGCTAGCGGAGGTTGGACATCGGTGCATCCGCTCCTATCAAGCGCGTGGAGGCGTCAAAAGCCAGCCATCGCGTCCAACAGCTTTTGTTCGGGTACGTAACTGCTGTTTTTGACCTTAACAAGAACCTTATGTCCGAATAGGTCGCGCAAGGTTTTGGTGGCGGCAAGCCCTTTTGGACTTAGGAACGCTGTCTCGATTTTATGGCGCAGGGCGGTCGGCACCCGAGAACTGATCGAAAAGGCTTGGTTGGGAAGCGGTGGCACCTTGTAAAAAATACGAATCTTTCCCGGGAACGCGGCTGCCATGCGCTTATAAACCGGGAGCGGTTCGATCGCCGCTACACACTTTCCCGCGAGGATCTTGTGGATACCTCCGGGGAAGGTGTGGATGACGACGATATAGGGCTGCCGATCCGGATTCGGGAATAGGCTATCCAGCGTGAGCGTGCCCAGGTTCGGGGGGGAGAAGGCGCAGATGCCCCGGCCCACGAGATCCTTGATCTTGGTCGGCGCTCCCCTCTGGGCCTTCGCGACCACAACGAAGTTCAGCCGACCCTTGAGGGCGACCGCGGCGTAGTCGTGCCAGTGCGCGACACGCCAACCAATAAAGGATGGCCCATCGAAAAAAATCGCAGCCTTGTTGGTCTTCACATCTTGCAGGTAGGTGAGCCAATTGTTGACGTAGTGAAAAACAAAGGGTTTGCCTGTCGTATGAGTGAGATACGCCGCAATAGGTCCGAAGGTGGCCATGGCCGCGGCGCGACCTTGACGTGGCGGCGCCATCAGGGTGTAGACCGGTTTCGTTTTGGCTCCCGCAGACGCGCAAAAAAGAGCCATCAAGATTACCAGGGTAGAACGCCGCATGAGCATGGAACTCCTTACATTTCAGGTCTTGTCGTGCCAGCCGATTTAGGCCCAGCCTGTTAAGCGTAGATCACGAGACGCTCTTGGCAAGAGGGCCGCTTAAGGCGAGTTCGCTTAGGCAAGCTTAAGGCGGATTTTTTGTTACAGGCGCGGCCCGCGCTCAGGCAGGGTAGCGCGCGTGGCGTTTATCGCGCCCTGCTGCTATAGTCGGGCGGCGACGCACACCCTGCGGGAGAGACCTCACGGCACATGCGTGGGGCGCCAACGGCGCAACCGCCCGGAATCGTACCGGCAAAAGGACCGTGGGGCTATTGGTCGACTCTGGAGAGAGACTGCAAGACAGTCCACCGAAGGGGCTCAAGCTCTCAGGTCGCGGGACAGAGGGGTATCTTTAAGAGTGCTTGCTTTCGGCCAGACCGGCCGGACGAGCCATTGCGAGATCTCTCATGGGTCACAGAACCCCTCTCTACGAGGAACACATACGGGCCGCGGCACGCATGGTCGACTTCGGCGGTTGGGATATGCCGCTTCACTACGGCTCCCAGATCGCCGAGCACCATGCTGTCCGCCAGAATGCGGGCATTTTCGATGTCTCCCATATGCGCACGGTCGAGGTGCGTGGCCCTGGTGCGCGCCCTTTTTTGCGTTACCTGCTGGCCAATGATGTCGATAAGCTCACGGTTTTGGGCAAGGCGCTTTACGGCTGCCTGCTGAACGACCAGGGCTTCGTGCTGGACGACCTTATCACCTACTATCTTGCCGACGACTGGTTTCGGATCGTGGTCAATGCGGGTCCCGCGGATCAGGACATCGCCTGGTTTCGCGCTCACAGGGGAGACTTTGACGTTGAGCTGACCCCGCGCCCCGACTTGGCCATGCTAGCCGTCCAAGGCCCCAGGGCCTTCGATCTGGCGCAACCTATTCTTGGCCCAGCCCTGCACGCGGCCGCGACCTCCCTTAAACCGTTCCATTCCGTCGTCCACGAAGATGTCTTTGTGGCACGTACCGGTTACACCGGCGAAGACGGCTTCGAAATGCTGGTTGGTGCCGACCGTGCCGGGGATTTCTGGCGCGGTTTTGTGGCCCAGGGAGTGGCCCCGGCGGGGCTTGGGGCGCGCGACACGCTTCGACTTGAGGCCGGGATGAACCTCTATGGGCACGATATGGATCTGTCGGTATCGCCGCTCGAGTCGGGGCTTGCCTGGACGGTCGGCCTCGCGCCGGGGCGCGACTTTATCGGTCGTTCTGCGCTTTTGCGACAGCAAGCGGAAGGTCTCCCGCGCAAGCTTATCGGTCTTGTCTTGCAGGGACCGGGGGTGCTGCGCCACGGTCAGGTTGTACGCTGTCGCGAAGGCGAGGGTGTGCTCACGAGCGGCACGTTCTCGCCTTCGCTTGCTCGCGGGATAGGGTTGGCCCGTGTGCCGGCCACCGCCGCTGTGGGCCAGTCCTGTGAGGTGGTAGGACGCGCGAGCCAGACTATGGCGGCGCGATTCGTAGCACCGCCCTTTGTTCGTCATGGGCGGTCGCTGATCGATCTCTAAGAGGAAGATAGTATGAGCAAAGTGCCGACAGAGTTGCGCTATACCAAGAGTCACGAATGGGTTCGCGACACGGATGAGGGGCTCGTAGTCGGGATCACCGACCATGCCCAAGACTTGATGGGAGACATGGTCTTCGTGGAACTCCCCAAGGTCGGAGCGCAGCTCGTCGCAGGGAAGGAATGCGCGGTAGTTGAGTCGGTCAAGGCCGCCTCGGACGTGTATGCCCCGGTGAGCGGAGAGGTGATTGCGGTCAACCAACTGTTGACGGATACGCCCGAGACATTGAACAGCGATCCGTATGGCGACGCCTGGCTGTTTAAGGTGCGCCCTTCGGAGAAAGGCCCATCCGCTACTTTGATGGATGCCTCCGCCTACGAGGCACTTCTCGCTTCAGAAGGGTAATTATGCCATTTATTCCCCATACTCCCGCTGACACCGCCGTTATGCTAGAGGCGATCGGGGCCCGGTCCGTTGACGAACTCTTTGATGAGATTCCGCAGGCGCTGCGCTCCGGTCCGCTCACGGGCGTGCCAGTAGCCATGACCGAGCAAGAAATCAGTCGACTCATGCAAGAACGCGCCACGGCCGACGGGGCGTTCCTGAGCTTTATCGGCGCTGGTGCCTACGAACACCATATTCCTGCCGCGGTTTGGGAGATTGCAACGCGCGGGGAGTTCTATACCGCTTATACGCCGTATCAAGCCGAGGCGAGTCAGGGCACATTACAGCTCCTCTACGAATTTCAGACGATGATAGCGAGCCTGACCGGCATGGAGGTGTCGAACGCGAGTCTCTACGACGGCTCTTCGGCCCTGGCCGAGGCGGTTTTGATGGCGGTAAGACTCCACGGTGACTCGCGGCGTGTCCTCATGCCGGAAACCGTTCATCCGCTCTATCGGCGCGTTGTGGAAACGATCGTAAGCGCACAGTCGATCGTGTTGGAGACGGTTCCGGTCGGCAAAGACGGCAAGACGGATACGAACGCCCTGAGAAAACAGCTTCCAGGGGCCGCGGCGCTCGTGATTCCGCAACCGAATTTCTTTGGCTGCCTGGAGGACGCGCACGAGATGGCTCAGCTTGGCCACGACGCGCGGGCGCTCACAATCGGCGTAGTAAACCCCATCGCTTGCGCCCTCTTGGCGCCTCCCGGGGAGTGGGGCCCTGGTTGCGATATCGCGGTCGGCGAAGGCCAGCCGCTGGGCGCACCACTGTCTTCGGGTGGACCGTACTTCGGTTTCATGGCTTGTAGGCGTGAACACGTTCGGCAAATGCCCGGGCGGATCGTGGGGCGTACCCTTGACGCCGAGGGCCGTGACGCGTTCACGCTCACTTTGCAGGCCCGTGAACAGCACATCCGGCGCTCGAAGGCGACCTCCAATATTTGCACGAACCAAGGACTGTTGGTCACCGCGGCGACCATCCATATGGCGCTTTTGGGGCCTGCTGGCCTAAAGCAAGTGGCGCTTGCCTCTCACGCCCATACCAAGCGCCTAGTGGCCCGTCTTACCGCCATTGCCGGGGTTCGCCTCGCGTTTCCCGAGGCGCCGTTTTTCCATGAGGCCGTGTTGCGCCTAGATGCCCCGGTACCCGATGTCTTGAAGGCCCTAGAGGCTCAAGGGATTTTGGGGGGTTACGCGCTGGGCGAGGTGTTTTCGGTACTCTCTGACGGCCTGCTTGTCTGCGCTACCGAAACTAAGACCGAAGCTGATATCGAACGATATGCGGAGCATCTTGAACGGATAGTCAGTAAGCGGCGCATCGAACCCCCTTGCGCTTACAAGGACAACAACCAAAGGAGCTTATAAATGGCCAAGATCACTCTTAAAGGCAGCCCGTTTACGACCTCAGGCGATCTCCCGAAAGTGGGCACTAAGGCGCCCAGCTTCCGGTTGGTCAGTAGTTCTTTAGAGGACGTCACCCTAGAGCAGTTTAAAGGCAAGAAGAAGATCATCAGCATCGTTCCAAGCCTTGACACCCCGGTTTGTGCAACCAGCACCAAGCGTTTTGATGAACATGCGGCGAAGGACAAAAATGTGGCCGTATTCGTGGTCTCGGCGGATCTCCCGTTTGCCCAGGGACGTTTCTGTTCTGCCGAGAGCACCTTGCACGTCATCACCTTGTCCATGATGCGGGATCGGCATTTTGCTCGCGATTATGGCGTCCTTATTCAGGATGGACCACTGGCCGGCATCACCGCGCGGGCGGTGGTGGTGCTTGATGGTGACGACAAGGTGCTGCACGCGGAGCTGGTTTCGGAGATCGCCCACGAACCCAACTATATTGCGGCTATCGCGGCTGCAAAGTGATTTCTTATGCTCATTTTTGAGAGATCCCGGCCGGGCCGCGTCAACGCCGCCCAAATGCCTCCGGTCGCGGATCTACAAAGCGACATCCCGGAAGTGCTCTTGCGGCGAAGGCCTTTGGTGTTGCCAGAGGTGTCAGAGCTCCAAGCGGTGCGGCACTATACCCGCTTAAGCCAGCGCAACTTCTCGATTGACACCCACTTCTACCCGCTTGGCTCGTGCACGATGAAATACAACCCGCGTGCGGGGAACGCGTTGGCCATGCTGCCAGGATTTCTCAACCGCCATCCCTTGGCGCCGGAATCGACCGGGCAGGGCCTCCTTGCCTGCTTGTTCGAGCTTCAAGAGATACTGAAGGATGTCACTGGTATGCGCGGCGTGTCGCTTACGCCTATGGCCGGTGCGCAAGGCGAGTTTGCAGGTGTCGCCATGATCCGCGCCTATCACAAGGCGCGCGGCGATGAGGCTCGTGATGAGATCCTTATTCCTAAGGCCGCTCATGGCACGAACCCGGCTACCGCCGCCATGTGTGGATACCGTGTCCATGAGATCGACGTGAAGGCGGACGGTGATATCGACTTGGCCGCGCTTGATGCCGCGATCGGTCCAAGGACCGCCGGTCTGATGTTGACCAATCCCTCCACCCTCGGGGTTTTCGATCGGCACATCGTCGAGATTGCCCAGCGTGTCCATAAGGCGGGAGGCTTGCTCTATTACGACGGCGCGAATCTCAATGCCATCTTGGGCCAAGTGAAGCCCGGTGACATGGGATTTGACGTCATCCATTTGAATTTGCACAAGACCTTTTCGACGCCCCATGGAGGAGGTGGCCCGGGGGCGGGACCCGTAGGGGTCAGCGAACGCCTTCTGCCTTTCCTCCCGGTCCCGATCGTCGGCGAAAGCCGCGGCCAATACCACTGGATTACGGAAAAGACGAGACCGCAGTCGATCGGCCGCTTGTCGACCTTTATGGGAAATGCAGGTGTCCTTTTGCGGGCCTACGTTTACGCGCGTCTCATTGGCCGGGAGGGTATGCCGCGAATCGCGCACTACGCAACGCTCAACGCGAATTATCTTCTTTGTAAGTTGGCTGGCCTCGGATTCGAACCCGCGTACAAGGGGCGGCGAGCGACCCACGAGTTCCTTTTAACGCTAAAGGGTCTGAAAGATGCCACCTCGGTCACAGCCATGGATGTAGCGAAGCGGCTGCTGGACAAGGGCTATCACGCCCCGACCGTGTACTTTCCGTTGATGGTCCCGGAATGCTTTTTGATCGAACCGACCGAAACCGAAGGTCTAGAAGAGCTCGACGGCTTCATCGCTGCCATGGGCGAGATCCTTTTGGAAGCACGGACGAGTCCCGACGTGCTCAAGGCAGCGCCTCACACTTTACCTGTTCGACGACTGGACGAGGTACGCGCGGCACGCGAGTTGAACCTTACATGGACATCGCCGCACATAGCTCCTAGCTGAGCGCGTCTTCGCGCCATCCATCGGGTAATTCATCCACTTGGTTCCTTGGACATAGCCCGGGGCCTCGAACGCCGGTAAGCTTACGGCCATGAGACCTCCGGGATAAACATGAGACTTTCTCGGGGGGTTTATGACTACACTGGTTTGCGGTTCTTTTGCCTTTGATACGATTATGGTGTTTCCGGATAAGTTCGGACGGCACATTCTTCCGGATCAGCTTCATATCCTGAATGTGTCGTTCATGGTACCAAAAATGCGCCGCGAGTTTGGCGGGTGCGCCGGGAACATTGCATATAACCTCAAGGCGCTGGGCGGGCAGGCCGTGCCGATGGGGACGGTGGGCGAAGACTTTCTTCCTTATGCCCAATGGATGGACAAGCAGGGCATTTCACGGACTCACGTGACCCCCGTTCCGGGAACCTATACGGCTCAGGCCTTTATTACGACGGATTTGGACGATAACCAGATCACGGCATTTCATCCGGGCGCAATGTCAGAGTCGCACCGCAACCGAATCGCTGATGCGTCCGGAGTAACGCTCGGCATCGTCTCTCCCGATGGGCGCGACGGTATGATCGCCCACGCTCGGCAATTCGCAGAGGCTGCGATCCCGTTTATTTTTGACCCGGGGCAGGGATTGCCCATGTTTAGCGGGGAAGAGCTTGCCCTTTTTGTGGATATGGCGGATTACGTCTGTGTAAACGACTATGAAGCGAAATTATTGATGGCGCGCACGGAACTAACCATCGACCAACTCCGTCGTAGCACACGGGCCTTTGTGGTGACGAAGGGCGCGGAGGGTTCGGAGATCCATGCAGGAGGCAAGGTCTACGAGATTCCGGCCGTGAAGCCTAGCCGGGTTGTCGATCCGACGGGGTGCGGAGATGCGTATCGTGCCGGTCTCTTGTTTGGGTTGGCCGAGGGCCTAGATTGGGAAACAAGCGGTCGGATCGCCGCGCTATTGGGTTCGCTCAAAATCGAGCACGAGGGAACACAGAACCATCAGACTGATGCTGAAAGTTTTCGTGAGCGTTTCGCTTCCGCTTTCGGTTATCGCTTTAGCTGAGGAGTAACACACGTCATGTTGTTAGAATCCGTATTTGCGCTACTGAAATCTGTTCCCGCCATTTTTTATGCGATCACGACGGGGTCGACGATCACCTTGAGCGGTTTGTACATGCAGAACCGAAGCGAATCGGAGCGCAATACGCAGAGACTTCATCATGACGCCCTGATGCGCGATCGCGAGCGCGAGATGGCCTTGAGGCGCGACGTGTATTTGAAGTCGGCGGAAGCCCTGGCCCATGCTCAAGAGTACCTCGCCGCGTTCGCGCGCGAGGAGTTGGCGGCCGCGCAACATGAGGCCCTTATCAAGGGCATCGGGGGCGATCTTAACAAAGTCCACATCGTGGGGTCGTTGCCGACCGTCGAGGCCATTGTCGAGGCCAACGAATTTTTCGTGCATAGCGTGGCCGATCTGAGTGTCGAGCGCCTTCCGGTCAAGCACCTCAAAGAAGAGATTAAGGCCGAAGAGATGTTGTTGGAGGCCTCCGGCGCCCGACGCGACGAAGCGCTTACGCGCATGCGGGAAATGGATCGAGCCCAGGCGACCGAATCGGCTTTTTGGGGTATTCAGAACCAAATCCTGACCGAGGTCCAAGGCGTCATCGAAAGCACTATAGAACGGTTGCGTGCCATGAAGGACGAACTCGCGGTGCGCGAGGTCGACCTCCTTCGCAAAGGAGCCAATGCCAGCATTGCTTTTGGCGCTTTGGTGGTTCGAGCGAACTTAGTAATTCGTCGCGAACTCGAATTGCCCTTGGATGCTGAAGCCTATATTGGTTTAATGGAGCGCTCCCAGGAGACTCTTACGAAGGATGTTGACAACTTCCATGCGCAGGCGCTCGAAAATCGCCGTAAAGCCTTGCCGGCGCACTCCGCCTCGGCTCCAATGGCCTTTGTTCATTGGCTTGGTCGACACCGCCACCATGAACAGGAGAGCGCGAGCGATTTGCCTAAGGCCCAAGCTCCGCAAGCCGCCATCGCGACTAAAGGTTAGTCATTAGGGGGAGAGCCATCGACGATAGCTCTCCCGGACTGGTATCGTTCGAGCCTATGACCTGGACTCAATGGGGGGGCATGCAAGGAGTTGCGCCTAAGAGGGAAACTCGCGGTTTGGGTACTGAGGCTATTATGGCCACGAGTAGGAAATGACCATCTCTTGGATAGGCCTCCTCATGCTTGCCCCGTACGCTCCCTTTTGTTCTCGCTACCGCGTTCTTTCCTAGGCGCTTTTTATAAGTGGATAGCCTTCCGCCTCCCAAAGAACACAACCCCCCGCCAAGCTTCGCACCTGGGCAAAGCCCATTTTTTGTAAGACATCGGCGGCCAGAGCGCTTCGGCCTCCCGATTCGCAGTAGACGATAACGATGCTATCGCGCGCCACGCAGAGTTCGGCGACGCGATGCTTGCTGTTGGTGTCCGCAGCGCCCTCAAGAAGGCCGCGCGGTATCGGGATAGCGCCAGGGATATGGCCGCCGTCGTACTCGGCAGGCTCACGGACATCGACTAACAATATCCGCTCGTGATTCTCAAGTAACAAATCGACCTCGTCGGCGGTGATCTCCGTAATGCGGCGACGAGCTTCGGCTACGAAGTCGCCAAGACTCATGGTCATGGATGGTCTCCCTGGGTGGCCGGCTCTAAGGCCGCGGTGCGTTTTAAAAGTTCATCAAAGGCTCGGGCATCGGTAATGGGTGCCTCACAACTCAAACCGTGACAGGCGTAAGCGACAATCGGCCCGATCGGGGCGCGCGCCGCGAGCCCTGCTGGGAGGTTGCGCGCGTTGCTGGGAATCGCAAAGACGGAGCGTCGCGGCGCGAATTGTTCCTGCGCGCGACTGTGCCATGCCTTGAGTTCACGACCTTCGCCCCTCAGGATGATGAGAGGCGGCGGCGCAAGCGCGTCTTCCAGGGCTTCCAATAAGGCTCCGTGCATGGAGGGATAGCGCGCCAAGTCGGCATTGCCGGCTGCGATCGTGGCCTCGGCTACGTCATGAAAAGTCGGTTCTCCGATAAGGTGGCTCAAGCGCAATAGGCTGGCCGCGACCACCCCATTGCCGGATGGTAGGGCATCATCAGAAAACGGTTTCGGGCGGTATAGCAGGGCCTCGTGGTCTTTAGGGGTAAAGAAAAAGCCGCCGCCCGCCGCATCTGCGAAGTCGTCCACAAGCCTATGCGCTAGCGCTAAGGCGAACGCGAGATCGCCGTCTTGCCACTCGCTCATGAGAAGCTCCATGGTGGCATCCAGTAAGAAGGCGTAGTCGTCCAGGTACCCGTATGGGCTCGTGCGCCCGTCCTTGGTGACGGCGGCAAGGCGTTGCCCGTTCCATAGCGTGTTTTGGACGGCCGTGAATGCCGCGCGCGCTGAATCCTGCAACCGGGGAACGGCGAGCAGGCGCGAAGCCCGAGCCATGCCCTTGATCATAAGGCCATTCCAGGCTGTCAAGATTTTGTCGTCGCGCCCAGGGCGGGCGCGGGTAGCGCGCGATGCGATGAGCTTGCGCCTTGCCGTATCCACCCGTCTTTCGACCTCCGCGAGCGGGAGCGAAAGCTGCTCGCTTAGTATCGACTGTGGCGTCGCGATCATGAGATGGTAAGCATGGCCCTCGAAATTGGGCGGACCGCTGATTCCAAAATAGGGCACCGCAACGATGCGCTCTTCTCCCGCCAACGGCGCTTCGAACTCGGCGCGCCGCCAAAGGTAAAAAGCACCCTCTTCGCCGTCGCTATCGGCATCGATCGTTGCGTAATAGGCGCCCGACGGCGACTGCATGTCCTGGATCACCCAGGTGGCACTTGCCAGCGCCGCCTCTCGGAACCGGGGCTCTCGAGTCGCGATGAAGGCCTCCGCATAAAGGGGGATGAGCTGGGCGTTGTCATAGAGCATTTTCTCAAAATGAGGGATATGCCAGTGCGCATCTACGCTATAGCGAAAGAAGCCGCCCTCGAGATGGTCAAAGAGACCCCGGTCGCACATGGCTTGTAGCGTGAAGCCGGCCATGCGCAGGGCTTCGCTGTCATCGTTCTCGGCTGCGGCCAGAAGCAAGCGGCGGATGCCCGTTGGGTGCGGGAATTTCGGGGCATCGCCAAACCCGCCGTTACTCGCGTCGAATTGTTTTTTGAGCTCCGCGACCGCCTGGTCGAGAAGTCCTTTATGCGAGGCGCCGGACACCGTCGTTCCGCGGCTCTCTTGTTCAACCAATGCCGCCCGCAAACGCGGAGCTTGTTCGGCGAGCTCGTCTCGATGTTCACGGTAATAGCGATCAATGTGGATCAACAGATCCGGGAACGCTGGCAGACCAAAGCGGGCCGACTTCGGAAAATAGGTGCCGCCAAAAAATGGTGTGAGGTCGTGAGGGTCGAGGAACATGGTGAGGGGCCAACCCCCGGCGCGGCGCGCGAGAAGGTTGTGGGCGGCCTGATAGATCTTATCGAGGTCGGGACGCTCTTCGCGGTCGACCTTGATGCAGACGTAAAGCCGATTCATGACCGCGGCCACGGCCTCGTCTTCAAATGATTCATGGGCCATGACGTGGCACCAATGGCAAGCGGAATAGCCTATGGAGAGCAAGATCGGCTTGCCCTCGGACCGAGCCTGTTGCAGGGCCGTTTCATCCCAGGGTTGCCACGCGACCGGATTATAAGCGTGTTGGCGCAAATAGGGGCTTGTTTCCGCGATGAGCCTGTTGGCCTGGGGTGACTTGGATGTCATGTCCATGGAGTTCCTCAAAACTCTATTGTACTCATTCGCCCCGTTACTCGTCCTCTTCCTATATAATCCGCTTATGCCTCTCGCCACGGTCCGACTAAAGCCGCGTGAAGATCGCCGCCTACGAGCTGGTCATCTCTGGATTTTTAGTAATGAGATCGATTGCGATGCTACCCCGCTTACCGCCTTGTCTCCTGGCGAGCTCGTATGCATTGAGAGTGCGCATGGTCGTGTTCTGGGCATGGGTTATGCCAATCCCCAATCTTTGATCAGTGTGCGGATATTGAGCCTTGATCACCGTACCCTGGTGGATCGCGAGTTTTTGGTGCGACGCCTGCGGGCGGCCCTTCTGTGGCGAGAGCGTTTTAACCGAGAACCATTTTATCGCCTGGTGTTTGGGGAGGCCGATGGCCTGCCCGGCCTGGTCGTGGATCGCTACGACAGTGTGCTAGTCGTCCAAATAACGACGGCGGGGATGGAAAAACTGAAACCCCAGGTGATTGAGGCCTTGGATGCGGTGTTGCGCCCGGCCAGCATACTCTTACGCAACGACACAGGCAGCCGGGCCCTCGAGGGCTTGCCGTCCTATGTCGAGGCCGGGCTTGGTGAGCCGCCGGCGGAGGTTACGGTCAATGAAGGCAGCTGCCGATTCCGGGTGTCGCTGAGAGAGGGGCAAAAGACGGGTTGGTTCTACGACCAGCGGCCGAATCGCATGCGACTCCTCCCTTATGTGTCAGGGTGTCGCGTCCTTGATCTCTTCAGTTACGTGGGTGGTTTCGGAATACAAGCCGCTCGTCACGGTGCCGACCATGTCACTTGCGTGGATGGATCCGAGCGTGCCTTATCCTACGTTCTTCAGAATGCTTCCGATAACGGCCTTGCTGCGCGCGTCGAGACACGTCCTGGGGATGCTTTTGCGGTGCTGAAGGACTTGCGCGACGAGGGCGCGCGCTTTGATGTGGTGGTGCTTGATCCTCCGGCACTCATTAAGCGACGCAAGGATTATGACGCCGGCCTCGCCGCGTACCAGCGCCTCAATCAGGCGGCTCTGGGCCTGCTCTCCGAGGAGGGCTTGCTTTTGTCCGCCTCGTGCTCCCATCATCTCGAACGCCAGAGTCTGCCCCGGCTTATAGCTCAGGCGGCCCAGCGTGTGGGACGCAGAGTTCAGCTTGTGGAGGAAGGCGGACAGGGCCCTGACCACCCGATTCACCCGGCCATCCCCGAGACGGCCTATTTGAAAGTCGTTATGGCGCGGGTTTTTAGCGACCAGTGACGGACAGCGCTAAACGAGCTGCCAGTTATCCCGCCACGATCCGCGTCCAGAACCGTGGTCCAGGCCGGTCAGGTCGTTACTCATCGGTCCGCGCAAAGATTTAGGCTAGCCTCTTGGCCGCTTCGGCTCTATGGCCAGAAGCCCTATGGGACGTAGCGTAGCCTATACTCATGGCAAGGATAAGGTAGTTTCGGAGAGACGATTCCTTTCAGCGACGGCCTGCTTGGTCGTGTCCAAGGGGCCCCCGGCCCAGGGGAATAAGGGTCGCTAGACTACCGAATGATTCCTAGGACCCACCCTGGTGTCGACACCAGGGTGGGTCCTGACTGTCGACAACGGCACGGCCACCCGCGACAGTATCGCCTAGTTGCAGGTCGCCGGCATCCCGGCCATCGTCACCGACCACCACTTGTCGGCCGGAACTTGCCGCCGGCCCTTGTGGTGTGTTTTGGGAGACACGCTCAGGCCACGGGTCTATGTCGCATCCGACCGTCTCCTGGGCTTTATAGACGTAATGGAGGCCGCGGTCGTTGAGCAGACTAAGCCGGATCTCTTTTGTGATGCGATCTTCACAAACGGCGCGCTTGCGGCCCACAAGCGTACCTTGGAGACCGCGCGGGCCCTGGAGGCCCTTTGCAAGCCAGAATTTTCCGCGCCTCTGTTCGTAGAAGATTTTACCGTGATCGGTGTATGGGTCCTGTCGGAACGTTTGCGCGCCAAGCCCACTCTCAAGACGGCCGACGGTGGACCTTGGAAGCGATCGCCTTCCAGTGTCAGGCGCGCCTCGGGCGACGCCCGACGTCAGGCCCCGTGCGGCTCGTATACCGCCTCGCCCCCAATCGTTATCAGGGCCGCGAATCGGTCCAATTGGCGATCGAGCGCGTTTTGCCGATCACCCACGTTTTGTGTCCCCCAATAACAGGAGTCCTTGGCTCGGATTTACCTATTACGCGACGCGTAATATACTTAGCGAACGATGATCAATTCCTTCCGCGATGCTCGGACCGAGGTCCTCTTCAACGATGAGGACGTCCCGCGATTCCGAGCCATCGAACGGGTTGCCCGCCGAAAGCTCCTGTACCCGCATCAAGTGCAGCGCCTTGAGGATCTGAAGGCCCCGCCCGGCAATCGGTTGGAGGCCTTGAAAGGTGACCGTAAGGGACAGTACAGCATCCGCATCAACGACCAGTGGCGAATATGCTTTCGGCGGCAGGACGGAGATGCCTGGGATGTGGAGATCGTGGACTATCATTGAGGTGATGCATGAGCGCCAAACACAAGCGACTTGAACCGATTCATCCGGGCGAAATTCTGCTTGAAGACTTTATGAAGCCTCAGGACATCAGTATCAACCGGCTGGCCCGCGACATCGTCGTTCCACCGGGCCGCATCAGCGCCATCGTCAACGGCAAGCGCGCGGTCACCGCCGACACGGCTTTGCGCCTCGGCAAGTACTTTGGTGTCTCGCCGCAGACCTGGATGGGCTTGCAAGTCGAATACGACCTGCGGGTGGCCCAGCGCACGATTGGCGATGAGATCGCAAAGCGCGTGCAGGAATATCCGGCGTAGCAAGGGTGCGGCCAAGGGTTGGGTCCACATCAGGTCGCCAGAAAATTGAGGCCAGTATCGAAGTGTGTATGGCGCGCCTACTCCTCGCCTTCGTCGCGGAGAACCGCGCAGGTTAACGCGTTCTATGAGGCCGCGATCAAGGCCGGCGGCAAAGACAACGGACGCCCGGGCATCAGGGAAATCTGTCACCCCAGTTACTACGGAGCATTCGTTATCGTCCCTGATGGCCATAACATCGAAGCGGTGTGCCATCAACTAGAAACCTAAAGCAGCTCTGATTTAGTCCTTATATACAAGCCATTATCGTGCAATGGCGCAACTCAAAACGAATAAACCCCATGCGCCATCCGACTCTGGCAACACCCGGTTTCTGGGTCTTGCGCTTGTCGCAATAGGGCGTGAGTTCCGACGTGCCCTGGCGACCAAAGACATGAACCGGGCACTACACCGGCCTAAGGCTTCTCATTTTCTGAGGAATCGCATCATGCGCACCTCACCCACATACTTTCCGCCCATTCGAACGGCCTGTGGCTCTAGCGCAAAATCCACAAAGCTCAAAGATCGGTATAGATTCCGCGCCCGCTGATTCTGTTCCAGGACGGTCAGATAAATATAGCGTAAATCATCAACGCCACGTGCTCTGTCGAGCACCGCTTGTACCATCGATTTACCGATGCCGCAGCCGGCGACCTTCGGTGTAACGAACATACGAGAGAGCAACGCCTTGTGTCGCAACTTCACACCGAGATCCCGCTCCAGACTGACAATTCCGACTAGGACATCGTTATCGAAAGCGCCTAAGGTAAAGCTGTCTTTCGCTTCTCGGGTGGGAATGCCCGCAGGGACATTGTCTTCTGCGGCTGTGCGGAAATACTGCGCATGTTGGCACAAGGCATCACGCCACAGTGAACGGTAAGCAGAATCGTCATCCTGTCGCAATTCACGAATGAGAGCTGCGCAAATCATATCTTCGCCCCTATCTGACCGACAGACGTACCGGAATGGTTTTGCCATGTACCTATGATCTGCTCACGTTCGGCGCGCACGGTTCCCGTACGGCATCGGACGACCTCCAAGATGTCGTTGGGCGCATCTTCCGGATTGCCGGCCTGGAAAGGTGGCTTGGGCGCATATTCCAGGGCCAGTTGAATCTCTTCCGCTGCGGCTTGACCGCGCAGGGCAGCGACCATTACGAGACCAAAGTCTATTCCAGCGGTAACACCGCCACCGGTGATCAGATTGCCGTCCTGGACCACACGCTCCTTGACGGGTATGGCGCCGAATCGGGCGAGAAGGTCGTGGTAACGCCAATGCGTCGTGGCGCGCCGCCCGGCAAGTAACCCGGCAACCCCGAGTAGCAGGGCACCAGTGCAGACTGAGGTGACAAACTTTGCCGCCGCCGCTTGGCGCTGCACCCATGCTCGCACGTCCTTATCAAGCAGCAAGGGGTTTATTCCGATACCACCGGGAATGCAAAGCACGTCCACCAACGGCCCGTCTTCCAATGTCGCGGTCGGGTAAAAGCGCATGCCCGCCGAACAGGCTACCGGTTCCCGGGTCTTCCAGAAAAGCCGGGTATCGCAATCGGGCAGCGCGGACAATATTTCATAGGGTCCCGCCACATCCAGTAGTTGCACGCCTGGGAACACCAGAAAGCCCGCAGTAATCATGATCCGGGACGCTCCTTTCTGCCGTCTTTTAAGCTGGCCAACAGGTATTCAGCCGTGACCAATACTCCCCCCTCTGGGGGCGCCTCCCGCCACAGCGGATTAGCGCGCGCCACGTGCCCCTGCAGCACCGGGCGTGATCCTTTGCCGGGTGCTAGGTACAAAGGAATATGATTTGCCTCGGGGCCATGCCTGGCCATACTGATCAGCGTTGCAAGGGGATAACGCTCAATCAATGCGCCTAAAACCTCGTGGCGAGTCTCTACAAACGAGTCAGGACAGTACATCACAGTCTCCGTGCTCCGTTATGTTTGGCACTATGCCCGGCTTACGCAGTGATCAGCGATAGGCAGGTTGTAGCGGCTTTCTCCATCAAGATCTTGATACCGGGAGTTTAAGAGGCTAAATCTGCTGCGTGAAGCGGATCAGGGCCGTTGTTCCGGCTCAGTGTCTTTGACGTTTTCTTTTTCGCGCAATTTTACCATGATCGTTGCGCCACGGCTCGCGCTATCCTAGGCCCGATCCGACTAGCGGTTGAGGCATCGTGGTGGCTGTAGTCGACGCACGCCCTCCTGCGTGACGTAGTGCCCGTCGCGCTGTGAATGGTTTGGGTTTTCGACAACATCCCGCAAAAAGACGTTGCTCGTGAAGCTCCGATCCTGGTCGGGAGAGGGGCAAAGACTGGCTTTATCCTAAAACCTCAATCAAAGCCTCAGATTAAAGGGAAAATGTCCGAATCGCTTCGACAAATCGGAATGCCAGCTCGTGCCTTCTGTTGGCGAGATCCCAGACGGGCCCGTGTCCCGGGTTCGACCATCCCTTTCTGCGAGGCGCGACGAAGGGCGAGCGGGATGCGGCCGGTCATCGAATGTTTACCGGTCGTTATATGGTGTTGGATCAATCGGTACGCTCTTTCGATTCTGCCGGCGGAACCTAGCGGCGCCGTTCATTAAGACCTACAGCAGGGTTTGGTCTGCGGGCCCTTACTCTGACCGATGGGCCGAGTTTGACCTTGATTTTTCCGGGGGCCGTCCCCATCGTTCCCCGAAGGCCTTGACGAGTTCATGACTTAAAGGCGGATGCGACCGTTTCGTGATTTTTTTATGATGGCCGGCGATTGGGCGCTGTTATGTCTTCAATCGCCCGAGTCCGATAGGAGGGAACAAGCTATGACCCGAATAAACAAGCTTATGAAATCAACTATCGCCGTTTCAGCTCTGTGTGTTCCCCTTGTAGCATCGGCCCATTATTCGTCCAGCGCATCTGGCCTTTATGTGGGTGCGGGCGGCGGCTGGGCCGATAACCGCAATATCAGTTCGAACCTCCCCCGCCCTTTTGTTAATGTTACCCATGGGCACGCGGCTTGGAAGGCCTACGTGGGCTACGCCTTCGATCGCTATTTTGCTATTCAAGGGGGCTATCAAAGCCTGGGCACAGACTCGGTTTCGACCGTTTTTGGCTCGGAGACGGTTCGCAATCGTGGTTATGACGCGAACGCTCTGCTCAGTTTCCCGTTCACGTCTCGTTTTGCGCTGTTTATCGAGGGCGGGGCCTCGCGGTTTCGGACCCGGACTGTTACGCCCACGTCGACAACCATACAGCATGATGGTACGCACCCAGACTATGGCGCAGGCGTCCAGTACTACTTTGTCCGCAATATCGCGCTTCGAGGTCAATGGCAGGAGTTCCGGATCCCGAATAACAACACCCAGCTTTACAGCGGAAGCCTGCTCTTCCGGTTTTAAGCCAGGGCGCGGTCGCTTTGTGCGGCCGCCTCGCGGTTTGGTATTGGGTTCGCCCACCTGCGCTCTTAATTCTCCTGTTCTCGTAGGGTTTGCGGGTGCGGCTAGGCCGGTGCGATCCAAAGAGTTTTGATGTTCAGAAACTCCCGCAGGCCATAGATTCCAAGTTCGCGTCCGTACCCCGAGGCCTTGGTTCCGCCAAAGGGCAGACGCGGATCGCTTTTCACCATGGCATTGATGAACGTCGATCCGGACTCGAGACGCCTTGCGATTCGTTCCGCGAGCGTGAGGTCCCGTGTCCATAGGCTGGACCCTAGGCCGTAACGATTGTCGTTGGCGAGGCGGATGGCGTCCTCTGTGTCCTTGGCGCGCAGGATGATGGCGACCGGCCCAAAGAGTTCTTCCCCATAGGCGCGCATCCCGGGGCGCACCTGATCGAGAATAGAAGGCGGGTAATAACTGCCCGGCCCCTCCGGGAGGGTGCAGCCAAGCCGCGCTACCGCGCCTTGGGCGATGCTGTCTGTGACTTGGGCGTGAAGGGCGACCCTGAGGTCGCGGCGGGCCAGTGGCCCCATGTGCGTGGACTCATTGCTAGGATCGCCGCAGATGAGCGCCAGCATTCGGTCTTCGAAGAGCGTCAGGAACGCCTCGGCTATGGGGTCCACCAAGATAAGGCGTTTTGCGGCAATGCAACTCTGTCCGGCGTTCTGGTAGCGGGAGGCGACCGCCGCATCGGCCGCGTGTTCCAGGTTCGCGTCCTTGAGGACGATGAACGCATCCGAGCCGCCGAGCTCCAAGACCGTCTTCTTCAATGCCCGCCCGGCGGTAGCGGCCACTTGGCGGCCTGCCGCTTCGCTTCCTGTCAGGGTTACCGCATGAATGCGCGGGTCTTCGATCAAGGCCGCAACAGAGGCGGAGTGAATCAAAAGGCTTTGGAAAAGACCCTCCGGGGCGCCGGCCTTGCGGAAGATGTCCGCTATGGCGAGGGCGCACTGCGGGACGTTCGCGGCATGCTTTAATATGGCCGCGTTGCCAGCGGTAAGGGCCGCGCTAGCGAAACGAAAAACCTGCCAGAACGGAAAATTCCATGGCATGATGGCGAGAATGGTGCCGAGCGGCAAGAACGCGACTTTTGCGTGCGCACCCTCTACCGCGACCTCTTCGTCTTGCAGCAAGCGTTCACCGTGTTGCGCGTAGTAGTCGCAGGCCCAGGCGCACTTCTCCACTTCCCCGCGGGCCTCGGCAATCGGCTTTCCGACCTCGCTCGTAATCAGCCGAGCATAGAGCGCCTGTTCGCTACGCAGCACTTCGGCCACGCGGGCAAGAAGCGCTCCGCGCGCGGTCGGGTCTTGTTCGTGCCATTCCTTAGCCGCCCGCGCCGCTAAAGCAAGTGCCGTTTCCTGGTCGGCGCGCGAGGTTTCCGGATAGCTTGCTAGCCTTTCATCGGTTGCCGGGTTGATGCTGTCGAATGCCATGACGGATCCTTTGCTAGACGTATTGGCCTGAAGTATAGTGTTTCTCTAAATTAAACGAGCCCAGGCCTTGCGCGTATCCCTTGTTCTAGTCCTTACCTTGGTGCTTTCGAGCGCCGTTCATGCTGCCCCGGTAAGCCTTGATCGCGCGCGCTATTTGCAGGCCTTAAAGGCCCTGCAGGAGGGCCATTACGGGCGTTTTAAGCGCCTTTATGGCGAAGAGCGCGGCTACATCGTGCGCCCCTATCTGCGCTACCATGAGTTGATGGACCGTATGCGTCACGATAAGCCGGCCGCAGTCGCCAGCTTCCTGAAACGTTATCCTGAACTCCCCGTTACCGCAAAACTGAGGCGTACCTGGTTACGGTTTTTGGCGCATCACCATCAGGACAAGACCTACGTTCAGTTCTATACCCGCGATCTTAACGACCATGTCGCGCTCCATTGCGACGACCTCGCGGCCCGGTCTCGTTTGGGCCAGTCGATCGCGGCGTCGATGCCGGCCGTTTGGCTTACCGGCCAGTCCTTGCCCCGGAGTTGCCACACGATAGCGGCGGAGTGGCTGCGTTCGGGCGGCGCGACCGAGGCGAATTTGTGGCACCGGGCACGGCTTGCCATGAGCGCTGGGAATGGCCCTTTGCTAAAGCGGCTATTGCCGACCTTGGCGCCCGCGCATGCGCTGTGGGCGCGCCGCTGGGCGGCTATGCAGGTACACCCGGCGCATGTTTTGGCCCACCTCGACTACCCTCTGATCACGCGCCGCGCACGCCACATTGTCCGCGCCGGTATCGTGTCCTTAGGTTACCGCAGCCCGACCCTCGCCATGGCTCTCTGGAAGCGCCTGCGCCAGCAAGAACCGGTTCTCGGCGAGGATAACAACTTTGTGTTAAGGGGTCTTGGGATTATTGGCGCCGAGGACCATTTGCCGCAGGCCTTATCTTGGTTGTCTCAAGCGGTGCCCGGGAACGGCGGCGGCCGTCTGCGCCGCTGGCGGGTCCGTGAGGCCTTACGCGAACGGGCCTGGACTGACGCCCTCATGTTTATCGACGCGATGCCCGCGGCGTGGCGCCAGCAGAACGAATGGCGCTATTGGCGAGCCCGAGCGCTTGCCGAAACCGGCCAGACGCAGGCCTCGCTGGCTATTATGAAACGCCTAGCCAGGCACTTTGGATATTACGGTTTTTTAGCGGCTGGCCGTTTGGGTCTACCCTACCACATCCCGAACGTGCCCTTGGCCGAGCCTACGAGCCTGCTGAGAGCGTTAGCTGAGCGCCCCGAGGTTAGGATGGCGCACGAACTCTATCGTCTGCACCAGCACCGCGAGGCGCGCACACTGTGGTTTCGCGCCTTACGAGGACTTCCCGAGCAAGATATCGAGGCGGCGGCGTTGTTGGCCTCGCGTTGGGGCTGGCGCGATTGCGCGATCCTCACCATTGCCGGGACCGGCGCCGTGCATGCCTTGGCGATTCGTTTTCCCTTGTTATACAAGCCCCTCATTGAGGCCGATGCACGGTTGAACGATATCGATCCGGCGTGGGTTTACGGGATTATTCGGCAGGAAAGTGCGTTCATCTTTGATGCTCGGTCCGATGTTGGTGCCCTGGGCCTTATGCAGCTTATGCCGCAGACCGGGTTTATCACAGCGCGTGAGATCCATCTCGCCATCACCGGCGACCGAGATCTTATCGACGTCGACAATAACGTCGACGTGGGGACGCGCTATCTTGCCGATGTTCTGACGCGCGCGCGTCACGAGGAACCGGTTGCCACCGCCGCTTACAATGCCGGTCCCACGGCCGCGGTTTCCTGGTTGCCGATAAAGCGGCCGCTTTCGGCGGACATATGGGTCGATACCATCCCCTTTCGACAAACACGCGGCTATGTCAAAAACGTTCTGACCTTTACGGCGATTTACGATTATCTTCTGAAAGGGCGCCAGGATGCCTTAAACGCGCGCATGGCCCCCATTCCTCCGGCCGTCGAGTTGGCCGTGGATGGCAATTAGGCCCGGAGACTCCATCCTCGTTCTGGGCGGGTGCGGCTTTCTCGGCCGCGCCTTGATACCCGAACTCCATCGACGCGGCTACCTCCTACGGGTGGTGACAAGGAGGCCCGATCGGCACCGCGATCTGCTCGTGTTTCCGAGGCTTACCTTGCTTGAGGGGGATATTCATGACGAGCGCGCCCTTGCCCAATTCGCGCAAGGTTGCCAAGCGATCGTCAATCTTGTTGGTATCTTCGCGGAACGGAGTCCGCATGAGTTTCAGCGGGTTCACGAGGAGTTGCCGGCCCGGATAGCGCGGGTCGCGGCCGGCCGGCCCGTACTCCATGTCAGCGCGATGGGTGCGAGCTTGGATGCCGCAAGTGCTTACTTACGAAGCAAGGCCGCAGGGGAGACGCGACTCCGGGGGATCGCCCCACAGGCCGTGATTGTGCGACCGCCCATTCTGTACGGGCCGCATGATCGTTTCGTTTGCCGTTTTGCACGCTGGTTGCGCTGGTCACCCTTTATGTTCCCGGTCCCGTTTCCGGAAACGGAGCTGTACCCGGCCCACGTGGCCGACGTGTCGGCGGCGCTCGCCCACGCCCTCGCTCAAGTGCGCGCCGCGGGCCAAACCTATGAGCTCCGCGGCCCTGAAGCCATCACTTTGAAACGCGCCATCGATGCGATCTCCCAGGCGTACGGGCTCCGTGTTTTGGCCCGGCCCCTGTCTTCTCAAACAAGCCGCCGCTTGGCACAGCTTGGCGCATGGTGCCCGACCCTTTTCTTTACGCGGTATCCGTGGTGGGTCTTGCGGGACGCGTCCCGCGACTGCGTATTTTCGGGATTTGCCGCCTTAGAGACCCAGCCCCGGCCGTTTCTGGCCGTTTTGCCGGACCTGTTTCAAGACGCTGCGTCCCCGTGCTGATGCGCGGTTGGGTACGCCGGATGGGAGGACGGAGGTTCGGTATCCCCTCGTTCGAGCCTCTGCTAAGTTAGACCTAAGCTATCGAAACGATCTTCAGGGGGTGAGGCTCGCCATGAACCTGTATGTGGGTAATCTGTCGCGAATGGTCATTGAGGCTGATCTTGAGGTGATATTTGAGGGGCTTGGATATGTGGTCTTTACGCGCCTAGCGCAGGCCCATGAGGATGCCGACGCTCGTGGTTACGCCTTTGTCGCCGTGAGAAACGAGAAGCAGGCGCAACTTGTGATCAGCGGCATGGACGGCAAGTATCTCAAGGGCCTACGACTCATCGTGCGCCCCGTGCTCGATCGGGCCCGTCAAAGGCGCGCTGTGCGTGCCCATCTCGCCCGTTCGCCCCACTTTGGCAGACCGGCTACGACCCTTCGTCTGCTGAAAGGCGGACAGGCGGCGGACTAGGTTGCGGCGGCTGCGCAGCGCCCGATCGCGGAGCGTAGCCGGGAGTCTTGCGTACCAACGCACGGCCCGATAAAACGCGGCCAGGTTCCCGTTTTCCAGGGCCAACAGGCGCCGGAAGGCCGGGACCAGCTGTTGATAGCTCGCATAAGCCCCCAGGACCGCGTTATTAAACGAGAGATGAAAAAACGCGGCAAAGCCGTGAGTCCCGTGCCAGCGGCGCACGAGTCCTGCAAACCCGACCTTAAGATTCCGAAGGATGGCCTGTTTTTCCCGCAGTTTCTCTGCTGGCGCGACACCCTTGCGGGCGTAGAGCCGCCTAAGGCGTTGGTGGCATTGGCGCATAAGCGCCATCACTTGTCCCCGCCGCTGATTCTGGCGGGCATAGTTCTCCCGCTCGATGGACGTGCCCTTATCCCTGAGAAAGCGCCTTACGCCGACTGCAGCTACGGTATCGGCGAAGGATTCATCGAATGTGGTCGCATTCGGGACATAGAGCAAGTCATGGGTCAGCTCGTGAAAAATGGTATGCGCGATACGCGGTCGGGATTCGTCTAGGAAGCTGCTGAGCACCGGGTCATGGAGATAGCCGAGTGTGGCATACGCGGGGACACCACCCACAAAGACGTCATAACCGCGCTTCTTGAGAGATGAGGCGTAGCGGTAGGCCCTTGCCCGCGCAAAGTAGCCGCGGTACGCGACACAACCGGCAATGGGGAAGCACCAGCGCTTTAAGGTCAAAGTGAGTGGCCGGGCCGCAAACACATTCCAGACGACATAGGGACGGTGAAGAAATACATAGTCGCGGTAGTTCCCGTGGAGGGGTAAGTCGAGCTTTTGCTTCGCAAACCGGCGAACGCGAAGTACGTAGCGCAGGCGGCGCTTTACGGCGAGCGGGGTCGAGGGGTTTGCCAAGACCTTTGTTATCGATTTTTCGCGATTCATGATCGCGAGTTGGCCGCCCACCGCCTGCGCGTAGTAAGGAAGGGCGCAACCGGACAAGGACCCCGTGGCTAGCAGCAAGATCAGGAGGAAGCGGATACAATGGCGGTCTTGGCTAAGGACCTCGCGGGGCATATGGAAACCTATCTCGTAGGCGGCGCGGTGCGGGATGAACTGCTCGGCAGGCCCGTTACTGACCGAGATTATGTCGTGGTCGGCACGACCCCGCAAGAGATGGAGGCCCGTGGATTCCGGCGCGTGGGCGCGGATTTCCCGGTATTCCTCCATCCAGAGACGCATTGCGAATACGCGTTGGCGCGGACTGAGCGTAAGACTGCCCCTGGCTACCGCGGGTTCGTGGTACACGCCGATCCTGGGGTGAGCCTAGTTGAGGACTTACGGCGCCGGGATCTGACTATCAATGCCATGGCGCGCTCGGAGGAGGGGGAACTCATCGACCCCTATGGCGGCCTCTCGGATCTCCGGGCCGGGCTCTTGCGCCACGTAAGCGATGCGTTTGCTGAAGATCCCGTCAGGGTCTTGAGGGTTGCGCGGTTTGCGGCCCGCTTCGGGTTTGCGGTGGCCGAGGAAACGAAGACGCTCATGCGTCGGATGGTGGCGTCGGGAGAACTGACAAGCCTTGTTCCGGAGCGAGTCTTTACCGAACTTGATCGTGCCCTGGCTGAGCCGCACCCTTGGCTTTTCATTCAGGTCTTGCGGGATTGCGGCGCCTTAGCGGTCCAGTTCCCGGAGATCGACCGGTTGTTTGGCGTGCCGCAGCCGCCGCGCCATCACCCAGAGGTGGATACCGGTGAACATATCCTGCTGACCTTGCGCGCCGCCCAGGCTCTGACCTTGCCCGCGCGCGCTCGGTTTGCGGCCCTGATGCACGATCTCGGCAAGGGCGAGACCCCGCCCAACGAGTGGCCCTCTCACAAGGGTCACGAGGCGCGCGGCGTAGCGCTGGTCGAGGCCTTGTGCCAGCGCTTGCGCGCGCCTACGGAGTATCGTCTGCTGGCGCGTCTTGTGGCCCACCATCATGTGCTCGTACATACCGTCTTTGTGTTAAGGCCCCCTACGGTATTGCGACTCCTGGAGGCGGTTGACGGGTTTCGCAGGCCCGATCGCTTTGAGGAGTTTGTGGGGGCGTGCGAGGCCGATGCCCGGGGCCGCCTCGGTCACGAAAAGACGCCCTATCCCCAAGCCGACTGGTTACGCGCGGTCCGAACCGCGGCAAGCGCTGTGTCCGGACGCGCCTTTGCCGTGGACGGCCTAGCCGGGCCCGCTATTCAGGAGCGGATCCACGCTGAACGTCTGCGTATCATAGCGAGCTTTAAGCGGCCCTCGTAAGTGCGTGGATTTCCGAGCTCGCGGATGCGATCATGGCGGGCTTATAAGCAGGGGGAAATATGCGCAGTTTTATTGATCGGATACGGGGAGTTGAGCGCGACATCGTTCAGGCCCCCGACGCCAACGGCTCACCTTATTATGAACCCCAAGGCAGTGAGGTGGCGGTCTTTGAAGCGGCCTGGCGCCGCCGTTTACCTATTATGTTGAAGGGCCCAACAGGTTGTGGGAAAACTCGCTTCCTAGAGTATATGGCCCATCGCTTAAGTCGCCCTCTGGTGTCGGTCTCGTGTCATGAGGATTTGACCAGCGCCGATCTCGTCGGCCGGTTCTTGCTCGAGGGCGAGTCGACCGTTTGGCAGGACGGGCCGCTCACCCGAGCTGTAAAGGCCGGAGCCATTTGCTATCTCGACGAGATCGTTGAGGCGCGTACGGATTCTACCGTGATCATTCATCCGCTGACTGACCATAGGCGCCGCCTACCGATCGAGAAGCGCGGCTTGGAGATCGAGGCGCACGAGGATTTCTTGCTCGTCATTTCCTATAATCCCGGATACCAGACCGTCTTAAAGGATTTGAAACCCTCAACAAAACAGCGTTTCGTGGCGATCAGTTTCCACTATCCGAGCCCCGAGCTTGAGGCACGCATCGTGCAAAACGAGGTCGCGGGGATAGATTTGGATCTCGCCAGTCGTCTCGTCGCCATAGCCAGCCAAGCACGCGCCTTGAAGGATCACGGTCTTGACGAAGCCAGCTCCACACGCTCACTCGTTTATGCCGCTTCCCTGATCGTCGCTGGCTTGAATCCCTTGGAGGCGGGTGAGGCGGCGCTCGTCGCCCCTCTGACAGATGACTTGGAGCTTGCTGAGGCGCTGCGCGAGATCGTAAAGGCCCATCTTGCGCCGGCATGACAGACGAGGCCGAGCTTAAGCTTGCGCTCGTACGTAACGAGCTACAGGAACTCAGTTTCGTAGCCCACCGCGACCTATGTGCAGCCCTTCCTGCGATTGAGCCTTTTGGGGCTCAAATCACCGCCCGCTGGGCCGAAACCGGACGCGATCTCTTCTTGCACGATCGCGATGCCGGCAAGGTGTTTTTGCGCGCCAGCATCGGTCTCGCCGAGAGCTTACACGAAGTCGAGACCTGGACGGAGCAGGCCCGTGGCTTTTTGGCGTTTCGGGGGTCATGGAAGGCACTGACTGCCTACTTGGCTGGATTTTCCGAAGCGGTTCATGAATTCGGGATGAAGGACGCGGGGCGCTGGGGAGATATAGGTTTATCCTGGGGCTTAAGACATCTAGAAAGCGGCGAAATTTTTTTCGCAACGCCGGTCTCGGAGCTTGCCGCTGGGCGCGGTTTCGCCGGGGCCTCGGAGCTCATAGAACCGCTATCTACTCTTGCGGCCACGCGCGGCCTGTCACCGGGTTTGGCCTTACCCGGGGCCCTTAAGGTACGGGCTTTGCTAGGGCGCGAGGCGGTCCTGCCCTGGCTTAAGCGCGGCACCGATATTTTGAAGTCGGGACGACTGCGCGGCGAGGCGTTCTTTCGGCTTGAGGGGCCGGAGAGCGAGGAGGCGCTGCTCGCGGATTTACCTGGCTTTCGAACTAACGATCATGAACGGTTTTTGACGCTTTTTGCGCGCGCAGCCCTTGGTCTCACCCCACCGCTTGTGGGGGCGGGCTTGCGCTTGGGGGAGCGGCCCTTCGTGGAGACCGATGGGCGCGCGCTTTTCGTTCCGGCGGCCTTTCCGGATCGCGAGGAGGCGCTCGCCTCGATTTTGCACAACACCGGCCACTTGCGCTTTGGTACCTACGATAGCCTCGTTCTTGCCCACCTTTTTCAGGAGGCCGGGATGAGCCATCCGCCCTTGGATTCTGATCAACGGATTACCTGGCGCCCTTTGTTCGCCCTTTTTGGCGATGACCTCGTCCGATTTCAGTTGCTGTTTGATCTGTGCGAGGACTTTCGTGTGGATAGCCGTATTCAAGCCGTCATGCCCAATCATGTCCCGCGGCTGCTCGCGCTCGCGGGGGAGCGCCCCGTCGATCCCGGAGGGCCTTACCATGACGTGGCGATCGAAAGTTTACGTATGTTGGTTGGGCGCGAGCCGCTTGGCGTTCGGTGGCAAGCGCTATTGGCCCCAAACGCCACTCTTTTGACATCGTGGCAGTGCGCGCGAGCTTGGTATAAAGACTGTGATCTGCCGTCCCTGAGTTTGAATGAGCGCGCGAGTGCTTATGTCCGGGGGAGATCGCCTAATCACCAGCGGCCGGTTTATCCCCGGGTCTTAGGGGAAGGGACGCTGCCGGATCCGGAGGAGGGGGAGGGGGCGCCGGCTGGGGACGGGCAGGAAAAGAAGCCCCAGCCGGTTAGCGCTGGGCATGACCCGGACATGGAGATTCCGCCCGAGGACACGAGTGGTTCGGGCGGCCGCGTGGGTGTTGGGCGGCCACAGCCGGGCGCGCAAAGCCAGCGCTCGCATCGCCCCCGGACCTTGGGCGCCGGGATTCCCTATCCGGAGTGGGATTACCGTGAAAAGGCCTATCGTCGGGAC
>JAJYPQ010000577.1 GCA_021795255.1 Pseudomonadota bacterium | reverse complement strand
GAAACTGGTGGCCAAGTCCCGGCGGCGGCTTTTCGTACCAGACCGCGGCGTCCGACAGATCCCGCGCCGTCTCCGGCCGCAGTCGGACATCGAGGGTTATAGGCTGCGGCGGATCTCGGCCACAACACCGGTCGCCGAGCGACCCGATCCTTGATCGACCTCACAAATGGGGTTTTGGGCCCGTAGACCGAAACATGGGGAGACTATGGGTTACCGAAATCACCCTCCCAGAAAGGCTGCATGGCCGCGAAAACCTCCGGGCAACCGGGGTCGTCGCGTTATAATTGAGATAAATAGGCCTGATCACGCCAAGGCCTGCACCAAGTCGGCTACCAAATCGACCGCGTCCTCTAAACCAATCGATAGCCGAACCATGCTATCGGATATGCCCCGGCGAGCACGCTCGGCCTCGGACAGCCCATGATGAGTCGTCGTCATAGGCTGCGTGACGAGGCTCTCTACACCTCCTAGGCTCGGTGCGATCTTGATCAATTTCAGGCGGTCAACGACTCGCGTCGCGTCCGCGCCAGACCCCCTGACCTCGAAGGTCACCATGCCGCCAAAGCCGCTCATCTGGCGCTGCGCAATCTCGTGTCCTGGGCTATCCTTCAGACCCGGATAAAACACGCGGCTCACGCGCCTATGGTCGCGTAAAGCCTGAACCACCGCCCACGCATTCTCGTTATGACGCGCCACGCGCACCACCAGGGTATATAAACTGCGCATCAGAAGCTGGGCCACATCCGGCGCTATGGTCTGCCCCAGATTGCTCCGCCACGGGCGGATGGGGGCAAGGCACTCTTCGGATCCCATCAAGGCGCCGGCCGTAAGGTCGCTGTGGCCCCCGAGATACTTAGTGGCACTGTGCACCACGATGTCTGCCCCTAATGCCAGCGGGTTCTGATTGACGGGCGATGCGAACGTATTATCGACGGCCACCAAGGCCCCGCGATCATGGGCCAGGGACGCTAGGCGCTGGATATCGATAATCTCCAGCGCGGGATTGGTGGGGGTTTCAAAGAACACGAGTCTTTTTGAGCCATCGAGGAATGTCCGCAAACGATCCTCTTCCGAACTCAGGAGAACGGCGGTAGGAATACCAAGCTGCGGTAATTGTTTTTCAAGGAGATCGAGCGTGCCGCCATAGGCGTTGCCGACGCAGACGACCCCCTCGCGTCCGTGAGCAAGAAAAAGCGCTGCTTCGGCCGCCATGCCGGAGCCGAAAGCAAGTGCCGACTGGGCCCCCTCAAGAAGCGCGAGCTTTGCCTCCAAGGCCTGGATTGTCGGATTGAGCCCATAGCGCGTGTAGAGGCCGCCCGCCTTGCGACCCTCGACGACATCAAGCAAGTCCGCAGTCGAATCAAAGGCAAATGTCGTCGTGTCATAAAGCGGCATATGCGGAGACCCGCGCCCGTCTTTCAAGTCCCCGCCATGTATGCAGTCGGTCGATAGGCCTCGTGCTTTCTTCATTCGCCCCCGTGAATCGAGTGATATCTGTAGTAATGACAATATAGCCGAGCGAATCCTTGGGATCATTTGGAAACGTGTTTTATAGGTATCTCAGGTAGAAAAGGAAAATCCGCTCAAATGCCATCTTGACTCGAATCAGGTGTTTGGATCTCTTGGGAAAGACATTCCGAAATGGCGGTCTGCCATCCTCTGAGACGTGCATCCACAAGGCGTCGTTCTCCATATCGAGGATGCACGACAATTCATACTTGTAAGAACGGGTGGCCCGGCCGCCACGTATGGTGGCCCTCATGTTTTCTGCCGCGGCTTGAGCGCGCAGCTGCGCCATATGGGCCTGATGGGGCACCCAGGGTGGAGGCGACTCATGGGCCGCGCAATCGCCAGCTGCATACACCTGATCTAAGCCCTTCACTTGCCCGTACTTATCGACAGCGATATGCCCACCTACGGAAGCCGGCAGACATCGGGATGCCATCAATAAGGGTGGGCCTGTCATAGGCGGCGAATAGAGTACAAGGTCCGCCTTTCGGAACGTTCCGTCTTGATCGACAAGGCCGCCGTCGACGAATGCGCGCGGGGCGTAACCGTCGTCTAGGATCACCCCGCGCTCCACGAGGCGATCTGTCAGCGGACCCGTATCGCCTGGCCGGCGGTCGGGCGAAAAGAAATGGATCTCGAAGCGCTCGCGCACCCCTCTTGCCCGCAAGGCGTAGTCCAGAAGACAGGCACACTCATACATGGGGCCGGTACGCCCGGCAACGAAACCGTCGCGCTTATTGATACCAAACCCAATATAGACAATTCCCTGATTGAGGGAATCGAGTTTGGCGACGAACTGATCCATCTGATCGGGCCCGTAACAAGGCGAGAACGTATATTCCGCCGTGCCCGGAATCGCGCCTTTCAAAAAAGACGGCCCGATCCCCAAAAACAGCGCATCGTTATGATAGCGGCCGGTACCGGTAATGACCGTACGACCCTCGTCTTGCACATCTACGACTTGCCCCTCTACGAACTCGATGTTCCGCCGCCACAAAAACGGGCGGATATCAACAGTAATGCCCCGCTTGTCGCGCTTCTTTGTCAAAAATTCCGGGATCGCCGGAAAATACACGAACGTACCGCTCCCGATCAGAATCAGCCTATAACGTGAATACACGCGCCGACAGACTGAAGCGCCAAGAGGAAACACCGGGCTGCCTAGGAAATACCTAATAAAAAAGAGCGAAGAGAAGCCGTTTCCGGCAATGATGATCGTTTTCTTCATAAGAGGAACCTCTCATGGAAGGCCGGACCCGAAAGCTCGGTACCGGGAACTTAAAGACCCGCCAACGCAACAAGGCAAGGGTCAAATTCGGTAGATTTTCCTTGCGCCCGCGACTCTCTCGTCAATCCTATTTAATTACTCAAACAAATAATATAGTATTTGAGTTATATTATACAGCGGGGACGCTAGATGCAAGGAATG
>JAJYPQ010000576.1 GCA_021795255.1 Pseudomonadota bacterium | reverse complement strand
AGCTGCCACATGTCCCGCAGATCAAGGCGGCCGGCGACCTCCAAAAACCGTTTGTGCGGGTCGGCCGCGCGCACGAGTTCCTCTTGGCCAGGACCGGCACTAAAGACCGGTGTGAGCCCAAAGCGTTGGACCAGGATCTCGGCAAGCTCGCGCCAGTGCGCGGGCGGCCAGTATCTCAAGGGCGATCCCGCGCCGAGATGGAGCACCGCATAGGTGCTATCAGGCGGCTCAAAGGCGCCGGGGGCGGGGGGCGGCCAGTCGCCGGGATTGAAGCAGCCAGGATCGTGCTTTGCAAGGCGTCCCATGATATCGACCAGGGCCTGAAGGCGGTCCGGTAGTTCGCAACGCTCATCAAGGGCCGCCTGGTAGTACCAAGCCCCGCCGCGATAGCCGCGTACCCAACGAGCCCCTGCGGCCCGAGCAAGCCAGCCATGACGGCTTTCCCCGGGCACGATCGCGAGATCGAACGGGCCGAGGGCGGCGATACGCGTCAGGCTTTCCGGTTCTCGGGGATCAAAGGCTATGGCCTCCACCCCGTAGGGATGTCCTTCGTAAAGGGGAAGGAGCGCTGGCGGGCAGGTCATGGCAAGAACCGCTTTGGGGTAGCGGGCGCGTAAGCCTGCCAGGAGGGAGGCCAGCATCAGGGTGTCGCCTAAGAGCAGGTTGTGGGCCACCAAAATTCGTTCCACCGTTTTAGGTGGCGCGCGGCCTATCGCCGTGCGCAGGCTCTGCCAGGCTATCGCGGCGCGTAAAGGGAAGCGACTTTTGGGCCTAGCCATGACTGGCCATCTTGCGGCGCACGAAGTCTTCGTAAAACGCGCTGAAGCGTTGCCCCATGAACGCTAGATCGTAGGGCTCAATGGCGACCCGAGCCGCCGCCCCCATGGCTCTGCTGCGTTCCGGATCGAGCAGCGCTTCACAGGCCTTGGCGAGCCCGGAGGTATCCAAGGCATCGCACACAAAACCCGTGCGATTTTCGGCCAGCAATTCCGACGTCCCGGAGGTGGTGCTCGTAATCACAGGAAGTCCGCAGGCCATGGCCTCTAGGACGACATTCGGGGACGGATCGTACAGGGCCGGCAGAATGAAGGCATCGGCGGCACCGTAAAAGGGTCGGGGGTCTGCCTGACGCCCCGCAAACCAGACTCGCGAAGTGATCCCAAGGGTGTCCGCGAGCCGTTTGTAGCGCCGTTCCTGCTTGTCTTGCCCCACCACGAGCAGGCCCGAAGACGCCGGGAGCGTGGCGACCGCCCGCAAAGCGTGAGCCAGACCCTTGCGGTAGAACCCCGAGCCCACGAACACGAAGAGCCGGGTATCGGACGGGATCGCAAAGCGCGTGCGGATCGTGGCGCGGTGGGCCTTAACGTCTGGGTGAAAACGCGTGCAGTCGACGCCGTTATACAACACGGCGAGTTTATCGGCGGTGACCGGGAAGGCCTTCCGGATCTCGTCGCGCACCATCTCCGATCCGCAAATGACAGCACCCAAGCGCTCGCTGGTCAAAGCCCGGGCCTCCGCCTTCAGGGCATAAAGATGATAAGGGTTGAGTCGTAGCCGCAGCCGTCCCCAGAGGTTCGTCGTGCGTCGTCGTTCCCGAAGCCAGGAGCGATGCAGCCCATCGCCCGCCCGGAAGATGTCGGCGCACGCCATGCGCTCATGACTCTGGACGAGATCGGCGGGTAGGGAACGCAGGAGCCGACAAGCGCACAGCGCGAAACCGAGGTCACGCCATATGGATCCTATATACCAAGGATCGCACCGTCTGATCTGAAGTGCGGCTCCGGTCGCAGGCCAGTCGCGGGTGACGAGGCTCACCTTTACCCCCTGCGCGCCCAGGGTGGCCGCGGCCCGCGCCACGAATTGTTCAGCGCCGCCGTCCGGCCGATAGCGTTGACGGATTAAGACGATATGCATGAGGAGAAATGCGTTTCTTCGAGCAGATCCTCGATCGCACCCATGACGCGGTCGACGCTGACCGCCTCGAGGCACTCGCTGATCTGTCCGCCGCCGCATCCGGCGAAGCCGCAGGGCCGACAACTGTGTTCGCTCACGAGGATTCGTGAGGGCGTCTGCCATGGGGCCCATTCCGCATCCCCACTCGGCCCAAAGATCGCGACGACGGGCGTCCCAAGCGCTGAGGCCATGTGCATGGGTGCTGAATCGACACCGATGAAAAGACGCGCCCTTTGTAGAAGGGCGGCGAGCTCTTTCAGGGTCAGTTGCCCGCTCCAGTCCAGGAGGTTCGTTGTGCGCGGGGTGGTCGCCAGGATATCGGCCACCATCTGTCGTTCTTCGGGGTCTGGGCCGGATGTAACGATGATCCGGTGCCCGGCCTTGATCAATTGCGCGATCAGTATCGCCATCGATGAGACCGGCCAGGACTTAAAGAGCCAACGCGAGGTCGGATGAATGACAAGAAAAGGATGACCCGTAAACCCCGTTTCCTGGAGGCGCCGAGCAAGCTCGGTGCTGGCCTCATCGCCCGGTACGAGGCGCACGCCTCGCTCCTCGCGCGGGATAATGACCCCTAGGCGGCGCAAGGCATCGAGATGGGTCTCGACGGTGTGGCGCTGGCGCATGGGGACATCGTAGAGGTGGGTGAAGCTCTTGCGCCAGACGCGGCCGCGCCGCCCGGGATAGCGGCGTGCGACGGCAAAACGAGGCTTTAAGTAGCGGGCGAGCAGCGCCCCGCGTGGGTGTTCGGTGAGGTGGACGATCAGGTCATAGTGACGGGCCTTTAAGGTTCTCAGCAGGCGCCACTCGGCGGCAAGCTTTTGGGGGAGCGGCCAGTCGCGTGTCCTGCGATTGATGGTATGGATCGCCTGAATGTCCGGATTCAAGACCAGCATGTCGAGGCTGTCTTGGTAGATCAAGGCATCAACCTCGACTCCGGGAATGGTGGCGCGCAAGACGCGAAAGACGGGCGCTGCCAACAGCA
>JAJYPQ010000575.1 GCA_021795255.1 Pseudomonadota bacterium | reverse complement strand
GCCTCGAAATGATGGCCGTCCCCGCTGACCTCAACCCGTGCACCCGGTATACCGGCCTCTATAAGGCCCTTAATGTCTTGTGGCGTTATCATAGCACCGATCCCATCTAACCTTTAAGGATACCCGTCTCGAGCCCCGGATGAAAGGGCTAGTTCCTGAGCCGATACCCCCGACCGACCAACGTCAGCGCAAGCAGCGAAACCGCGATCAGAAACCCCGTGACCACACCGAGACTGACGAGCGGGGGCACGTCCGAGGTCCCGAAGAAGCCGTAGCGGAAACCGTCTATCATATAGAGCAGGGGATTGGCCTGGGAAAGCGCCCGCCAGACGGGCGGCAGGGCGCGCAGCGAGTAGAACACACCGCTTAAAAACGACAGAGGAACCACCACAAAATTCTGGAAGCCCGCCAACTGGTCGAAACGCTCGGCCCACACGCCCGCGATGACCCCCAAGGCGCCCAAGGCCGCACTGCCCAGAAGGCCGAAGGCCACCAGGAAGAAGGGGTGGCGTACGGGAACCGAAACGAAAAGGATCGCCGCCACATAGACCCCGACCGCCACACACATCGCCCTGACCACGGCGGCGCCCACGAACGCCAAAAAAAACTCAAGGGTCGATAGGGGAGAAAGCAAAATAAAGATCAGGTTGCCGGCGATCTTCGATTGGATGAGACTAGACGAGCTATTGGCAAAGGCATTCTGGATCATGGACATCATCATGAGGCCCGGAACCAGGAACGCCACGTAGGGGATACCGGGCAAGGCCCCGGCGCGCCCCTTGAAGGTGCTCGCAAAAACCAAAAGGTACAGGAGGGCGGTCACGACCGGGGCCAAGATCGTCTGAAACGCGACCTTATAGAAGCGCAGCATTTCCTTGTAGAACAACGTGGAGAAACCGGTCATTGGGGCCTCTGCGTCAATTCCAGAAACACATCCTCCAAATCGGCCTGCTCGGTACTCAAATCCACGACGACATGACCCGAGGCACGCAAGGCCTCCAGGACCTCGGGGATCGAATCGGTGCCCTTTTGCAAGGAAAATTCAAGATGGTTTTCGCTTTGCCGACGTACTTTCGCCAAAAGCGCGGGGGGTAGAGAGCCGAGCGGCTCGAGCGTCGTGACGCACAAAGTCTTGCGCAGCGCCCGGCGCAAAAGTGCCTCTTTTGTGTCCAAGGCCGTGATCTGCCCATCCTTCATAATGGCGATGCGGTCGCACAAGGACTCGGCCTCCTCCAAATAGTGGGTCGTCAAAACGATCGTATGGCCTTCGGCATGGAGCCGACGCACGAACGCCCACAGGGAAGTACGCAGCTCGACGTCGACGCCGGCCGTGGGTTCGTCGAGAATCACGACTTGCGGGCGGTGGACGAGGGCCTGGGCAATCAAGACCCTACGCTTCATGCCTCCGGACAAGGAGCGCATATTGGCATCGCCCTTGTCGGCCAAGGCGAGAGTCGTCAAGAGCTCCTCCCGCCACTGCTTATTGTCATCGCCCTTTAAGCCGAAATATCCCGCCTGAATGGCCAAAACCTCGCGCACGGTAAAAAACGGGTCAAAGACGATTTCCTGGGGCACGACGCCCAAGGCCCGGCGCGCCTGGCGATAGGCCCGCACCACGTCGTGGCCGCAGATGAGGGCACGGCCCGCCTGGGCCCGGGTAAGACCGGCTAACACATTAATCAGCGTGGATTTACCGGCGCCGTTTGGTCCGAGCAGGCCGAAAAACTCCCCGCGCCGCACCTCCAGATCGACACCGCGAAGGGCGTAGACCTTCCCAAAATGCTTGTGGAGACCCTCGACTGTTATCGCGGCCTCCCCGCCGGGACTCGTCATGCGCTGCCAAAGACCTGCGCCAAGCCGTAGACCTGCATGAGGTCTTGCAATCGTGTCGGGACGTGCGTTACCAGCAACTCATGACCTTCCAATCGCGCCCGTCGCTCCCACTCCAGCAACAGGGCAAGCGACACCGAGTCACCCCGCTCAAGCCCGCTCAGATCCACGCTAATCCGCCCCTGTGCCGCCACCAGGGGTGTGGCCCATAAGCGCGGAGGGGGCTGGTCAATAAAGGTGACGATTCCCTGAAGTCGATAGGCACCAGGGCCTTGCGCGACCAGTTCCGCCATCAGGACTTCGCGCCGTTCGCGCGCTTCATACTGGCAATCAAGCCGTTAAGGCCATCCCTTTGGATCTTGGTCGCATAGACCGAACGATAATTCGTGACTAGGCTCACGCCGTCTATCGTGACATCGTAGACCTTCCAGCCAGCCTCCTCGTGAACGAACATGTAGTCGATCGGAATATTGGCCCCGCCGTTATTCTCGACAATAAGCGTCTTGACCATGGCGTGGCGGCTATGCGGATTCGCCCGGTATGGAAGGTAATCGATGCGCTGCCCGGAGTAACTCAAAAGCGCGGTCGCGTAGGTCCGCACCATAAGATCCGTAAATTGCTTCGTAAACCCGGCCCGCTGCTGGGGCGTCGCCGTGCGCCAATAGCGCGCCAACACCCACCGCGACATGCGCCGAAAATCAAAGTACGGAACGATGCGATGATTGACCATCGCGTATAAGGCCGGCCTGTCGCGCTCATACAGGCTGCGCTTATGCTCGATGAGGTGCAAAATCTGATCGGTCTTCAGATGCACAATCACATCGGGCGGCGTAGAAGGCCCAATGCGCGCAAAGGCCAGCGCCGGAACCAAAAACCCCAAGAACGCAATAAGCGATCCATAACGCCTCATCACCATCATTAGTTCCCTCTCGTTGCGCGAACTCAACTGTGACCCGCCTTGCTGTACAGCAATTGGCTAATAATCTGTTCGAGCACGATAGCCGACTGGGTAATGCGGATTTTACCACCGTTCTTTAGGTAGTGCCGGCTACCGCCCGGGCTTAGGCTCACATACTGCTCTCCCAAAAGCCCAGCGGTCACGATCGAGGCGCTCGAATC
>JAJYPQ010000574.1 GCA_021795255.1 Pseudomonadota bacterium | reverse complement strand
AAGGACCTCGAGATCCTCGCCCACACCCACCATCTTAATTGCCGCGATAAGCTCCATCAGCGGCCCGGGACAAAAACTCCCGCGGGCATCTACGATCTTTGCGTCACTCATGATCCTCACTCAACTTATCAAAAGGTCAAAACGTGGCTGTCGTCCAGTTCACTCAAAAATTTCGTGAGGCCCATGGGCGCCTCCATATAAGCCACGAGATCGGGGGCGCCAACCTCCAGGACATCCATGGCCATGGAACAGGGGTAAATGCGCACCGAACCCAGGTCGACCGCCTGCCGAAAGAGATCCAGAAACGACGGCCCCTTCTTGGTCGTTAAAATCTGCCCGACATCGCCCTCACTACTGGGTTCGGTGGTATTGCCACGCCGAAAATAGAGCAACGCATTCATCGACACAAACACCGCCACCTCGGTTCCGCCGGCCGCCGCTACCGCCGTCATCATGGCTGCCATCTGTAGTTTTTCTCGCGTCCCGGACGTGACGATAATACGAAGATTCTGAGCCATGGCACCCCACACACTTGCGAGCCGACGCCAGCCGGCTCCACACAAAGACGAGTACAGGCGCCTAGAGCAAAAGCCGTGCCAAAAAGAGCCCCTATAAAACCTAGGCCAGTCCTTCATCTGACCACGAATCTGACGCCCCGGCGGGGAATTGACATGACAGTACTGACAGTGTTGTCATGTCAACTATGTCAGAGACACCCGACCCCCTTTTGGGACAATCGGTCCAATCGCTGATCGATATGCAAGATTGCCCTGCAGTCCTTATCGACGAGGGCTATCAAATCGTGGCCGCAAACCGTGCCTATCGCCTAGCCTACGGGGTCGAGGCACACGAGTTCATCGGTCGGACCTGCTATGAGATCTCCCACCACCGCGACTCCCCTTGCCACCTACACGGCGAAGACTGCCCGCATCTCCAGGTGTTCTCTCAAGGGAAGGCGCAGCGCGTACTTCATACCCACTTTGATGGCCAAGGACAGCCCGAATATGTGAGCATCAAAGGCCACCCGGTCATACTTTCCGACGGCAGGATGTACCTCGGGGAATCCATTCAGCGCTTGACCCCGCCTGATCAGATGAATTGCGAGGATATGCGCATCGTGGGACGGTCGCAGGCGCTCCTGAGGACCCTCGACCAGCTGACCCACGCCGCGACGAGCAACGCTGCGATTCTGCTACAAGGCGAAAGCGGTGTGGGCAAGGAACTCGCGGCGCGTTACCTACACGATCACAGTTCCCGCCGCCACGGGCCCTTCGTGGCGGTCGACTGCACAACCCTCCCGGAGAGTCTTTTCGAAAGCGAGATGTTTGGGCACGAGGCCGGCGCCTTCACGGGGTGCGGCGGACGTAAGCTGGGGCTTTTTGAGACGGCGAAGGATGGAACGCTTTTTTTAGACGAGATCGGGGAGATCCCGCTGGCCATACAAGCCAAGCTTCTGAGGGTCTTGGAGACCGGAAGCTTCCGACGTGTCGGCGGTCGCGACACCCTCCACGCCGATGTCCGTCTCGTGACCGCGACCAACCGCGACCTCAAACTCGCGGCGGACGAAGGGCGTTTCCGAAACGATCTCTACTACCGGATCGCGTGTATTACCGTGGCCTTGCCCGCGCTGCGCGAACGCCGGAGCGACATCCCAATGCTAGCCGAGGCCCTTTTAACTCGCATCAACGCCGTGAACGGATCGTGCGCAAAACTGACAGAAGGCGCTCATGAGACCCTTCTTCAATATAATTTCCCAGGAAACGTCCGGGAGCTCCGCAATATTCTTCAGCGCGCCTCGACGCTCTGTCATGACAACACCATCTTGCCGACAGACCTTGGACTTCCGGACAACACCAACATCCAAAAGCCCCTTCCGATACACAACGAGAGGGGTTTTGAGCAGGACCACCTTGAAGCGCTTGCCCGCCAATACGCCGGAAACCGTCGCGCCATGGCCGAAGCGCTCGGGGTCAGCGAACGGACGCTCTATCGCCACCTGAGACGTTACCGCGCCCCAAGTTCTCAGGAGACTTAGCGGTTTTAGGGCATATAGATATCCCTACTCGAACAAGGCCCCGGGCGTTAGCACGATGCGGGCGAACACCTGATAGGGGCGCTGATCCGGCACGACAGCGTGATCGGCGTAAGCCACGCTCAAGGACCCCGAAAGCCACGAGCGCCACCGCCACTGTCCGCCAACGCCCACATCGGTGAGCGTAAGCGTAGCGGGGTGAGGCGCAAACACAGAACCCTGGTCGACAAATGCGAGCGCCGTAAACCACGGGGTCACCGCCCGCCGCACCTCGCCTGTCACTGTATACCCCGCATCGCCCGCCACTAGGCCTTGGTTATAACCGCGCAGGTTCTCCGCGCCACCCAACTGGTATAGGCTCACCGAAGGCAGATTCGCCTGCGGGCTCCATTGCCACCCGAGACGAATCAGGGTAGACCAAGGTCCCGCAATCTGCTGCAACCAGGATGTCTCGCCGGTGACGATCTCAAGATGGCGCTCGGGGGTTAACGGCACGCTTGCCAAGTCGTACGCAAGCGCGCTCTCGAAGTCGACAGACGTGCCCGACGCGTAGTAATGGAGATCCTCCCCGAGGGACGCGCCCGGAAGGTCGGTCCTCCCAAGCGATACCCCGCTTATGTCGGTCACAGACTCAGTGTCCGTTACTGAGGCCACGCCATCTAGCTGCCAATGGAGACTACTCAAGAGCGGCTGGGTGTAGTTGACGGCACCAGTCCAGGAATGGCCCGTAATATTGATCGCCTGATAAGGGCCGCGGACGATAGCGATTTGGCTACGATCAAAACTGACACCAACACGCCCGCCGCTATTTGTAACCGGAATCGCGTAAGCCAGATAACCATACGTGCTACCGTTGGAACCGAGCGCATAGACACTTAGGCTGTCGTTGTACCCAAACAGGCTGCGGTCGCCTAGGTAC
>JAJYPQ010000573.1 GCA_021795255.1 Pseudomonadota bacterium | reverse complement strand
CCAGATCCGCGAACTCAGGGCCTGAAGGGCCGGCGCGAAGCGGGTGATGGGGTTGTCGCAACGCTCAGGATAGGCGATATGCCCCTGGATGCCATGGATTACGAGATCGCCGCTCAGAGAACCGCGGCGGCCATGTTTCACGGTGTCTCCGAAGGTCTCGAGCGAAGACGGTTCGCCGACAAGACAATAACTGATGCGCTCGTTGCGCGCGGCTAAGGTTTGTAATACCCGCACGGTGCCGTCACGGGCCACCCCTTCCTCGTCGGAGGTCAGGAGCAGACCCACGGACCCCCGGTGCCGGGGGTGGCGAGCCACGAATTGGCACAGGGCCTGGACGAAGGCGGCCACCGATCCCTTCATATCGGCAGCGCCCCGCCCATAGAGCAGGCCCTCTTGTACGACGGCCGAAAACGGCGGGTGGGACCAAGCCTCGAGCGGTCCCGGTGGTACCACATCCGTATGCCCGAGAAACACGAAGAGCGGTTCGGCCTCGCCATGCCGGGCCCATAAATTGTGGACAGGGCCAAACGGCATCGACTCGGTACGAAAACCGGCGGCCGTGAGGATCTGGGTGATGTGGGCCTGGCAGCCCCCGTCATCCGGGGTCACAGACGGCCGCCGAATGAGCTCTATAGTCAAGGCGAGGGTCGGTTCCATGTTCAGATATCCCGCAACAGGGTATTGATACCCACCTTGCTGCGGGTCTTGGCATCGACCTGCTTTACGATTACGGCGCAATAGAGGCTGTGGCTGCCGTCCTTAGCCGGCATCGACCCCGAGACCACCACGGAGCCTGCAGGTACGCGGCCGAACAAAACCTCCCCGGTCTCGCGATTGAGGATCTTGGTGCTTTGTCCGATGAAAACACCCATGGAAATGACGCTGCCGCGCTCGACTACGACCCCCTCAACGATCTCGGAACGGGCGCCGATGAAGCAGTCGTCCTCGATGATGGTGGGGCTCGCTTGCAAGGGCTCCAGTACCCCGCCGATGCCGACGCCGCCGCTTAAGTGGACGTTCTTACCGATCTGCGCGCAAGAGCCGACCGTGGCCCAGGTGTCGACCATAGTGCCGACGTCGACGTAGGCCCCGATATTGACGTAGGACGGCATGAGCACCGTCTGGGGGGCGATATAAGCGCCGCGCCGAACCGCCGCGGGCGGCACCACCCTAAACCCACCCTCGCGGAAGGTGTGGGAGTTGTAATCGGCAAATTTCGACGGCACCTTGTCGTAGTACTGGGCATCGCTGCCCTTGATCAAGACATTGTCCTCGATCCGAAAGTAGAGGAGCACGGCCTTCTTTACCCACTCGTTCACTTGCCAGCCGCCGGCGCTCGGCTCGGCCACCCGCAATACGCCTCGGTCGAGGTCGTCGATCACGCTCTGGATGGCGTCCTTGACGGAGGTCTCTACGGTTCGGGGGGTAATCGTTGAGCGCTGTTCATAGGCCGCTTCAATGAGAGCTTGACGTGTCATTCGCATTCCTCAAACAAGAGATTCAAAGTAAGATCGAAGTCGCAGTGCCCCGTCTCGGCATTCCTCCCGAGGTCCTACAAGCGCCAGCCGGACGTATCCGGCGCCCGGATCCCCGTTCGGGGTCGCGCGCGACAAGTAGCGCCCGGGCAGGGCCAGCACGTTGTGCTCGGTATACAAGCCGCTTACGAACGCCTCGTCGTCTAAAGGCGTCGGGAGCCACAAATAGAACCCCCCTACGGGTCGATTCAAGACCGCGACGTTTTTTAAGATCGCCAAGACATCGTCGAACTTTTCCCGGTATTGGGCGCGATTGAGCCGGACATGTTGCTCATCCCCAAGGGCCGGAATCGCGGCCTTTTGGGCCAGCATGCTCGGCGCTGAACCCAAGTAGGTGCGTAAAGTCAGGAGCCGCTCTACGAAAGTCGGGGCCCCCGCCAAAAAACCGAAGCGCAGACCCGGGACATTGGAGCGTTTCGAGAGGCTGTGGAGCGCTACGCAATGCGCGAAATCCTCGACACCAAACGCCATGGCCGACGACAGCAGGCCGTCAGGCGGGTTATCCTCGTCGTCGTAGATCTCAGAATAGCATTCGTCGGCGGCAATCAAAAAATTATAGCGATGGGCGAGTTCCAGGAGCTCACCGTATTCGGGGCGGGTCATCACCTGGCCCGTGGGATTGCTAGGGCTGCAGGTGAAGACGAGTTGCGTCCGCTCGAGGATCTCTTTCGGGATACCGCGAAAGTCCATGCGAAAGCCGTTGGCTGCGGTGGTATTGATATAGTAGGGTTCGGCACCGGCAAGGAGTGCGGCCCCTTCATATATCTGATAGAAGGGATTCGGCATCAAGACGACGGGGCGGTGATGGCGACCGGGATCTATCTGGGCCAGCACGACGGAATAGATCGCCTCACGACTCCCCGAGGCCGGCAGCACATGGCGGTCGGGGTCGAGTCGCCCCGCAGGCAGGCGGAACCTAGCGGTCAGCCAATCCGCGATCGCCTGACGAAGCCGGTCCCCGCCGCGCGTCGACGGATAGGTCGATAAGGCCAAAAGGCCCCCGGCAATCTCCGCAGTCACGAGCTCCGGGGCCGGATGCCGTGGCTCGCCTATGGCCATGTTGATCGCCGAGACAGGCGCGGGCCTGAGGGGTGCTATGAGAGCCGCGAGCCTCTGGAAAGGGTAGGGGTGGAGCAATCCGATGTGGGGGTTCATGATCGATGCGGGCTCTGTGGATGGGGCGATTATACGGGAGTGTTCGGTCGTGACCAAGGATCGTTATGGGGCAGTGGCGGCTTTGCTGGCGGGCGCCGGTGCTTGGGGGCTCTTGTGGTATCCCCTGCGAGCTTTCGCACGCCATGGATTGTCCGGCGTGTGGCTTGCGGTCATGCTGTTTGCCGGGGCGAGTGTCGCCGGATTGTTGCTTGGCCGCGCGCGCAAGCGAGCTGTCACCGGGCCCTGGCGGGTGTGGCTTGCCTTG
>JAJYPQ010000572.1 GCA_021795255.1 Pseudomonadota bacterium | reverse complement strand
GGCGACCTGAGGGCCCGACAAGTACCCTTCCCGGAACACCTCGACGTCCATGATCGCCTTATCGGTCTCGACTGTCGCCACGACCGTGCCGCGGGCAATAAAATCGCCCACGGCCTTTTCCCACGACACGAGCGTACCTTCCGACATCGTGTCTGAGAGTTGCGGCATCTTGATGAGGAACGGCTCGGCCATGATGGGCTGATCCTAAATGTGGCTAAAGTGGAGGTCTGGCCAAACGGTTAAACGCGGCCCAGGACCTTAAGCGCCGCCGCCAGCACATCGTCGGCATTCGGGATAGCGGCCTTCTCGAGGTGCCTATTGTAAGGGACGGGGACATCGGCCGCGTGCACGCGCACCGGCTGAGCATCGAGAGCAAAAAAACACTCTTCGATAATCACAGATATGATTTCCGCGCCGACACCCACCGCCGCTTCGTCCTCCTCGGCAATGACGACCTTGTGCGTCTTCTCCACCGACCGCCGTATGGTATCGCGGTCTATGGGCCTCAAGGCCCTGAGATCCAAGACCTCGGCGGAAAGCCCCATAGACGCGAGCTTATCGGCCGCGGCCAGACACAAATGGACACTATAATTGTAACCAATCAGGGTCACATCGGTCCCTACGCGCACGATTTCCGCGCCCTCTAGGGGCCGAAACGATTCCTCGTCCGGCACTTCGCCGCGCATGTTATACATGCTCTCGTGCTCAATGATGATGACCGGGTCGTTGCAGCGCACTGCCGACTTCAGCATGCCGTAGGCGTCGAGGGGTCCGCGCGGCGTCACGACGCGAAGTCCCGGGGTACTCATGAACATGCGCGCAAGCCTCGCCGAATGCTGAGCCGCTAGCTGATGGGCCGTTCCGCCGGGCGTCCGCATCACGATCGGACACGAGGCGCGCCCCCCTGACATGTAGCGAATCTTGGCGGCGGCGTTGATGAGCGTATCGAGCGCCAGCAACGCGAAATTGATCGACATGATCTCGATAATGGGCCGCAGGCCCGCCATCGACGCTCCGATGCCGATGCCGGTGTAGGAATTCTCGGAAATCGGGGTATCTATAATGCGCTCAGGGCCATACTTCTGGTAAAGGCCGGAGGTCGCCTTATACGTCCCGCCCGCCACCCCGATGTCTTCGCCCATCGCGATAACCATGCGATCATGCGCCAACTCCTCGTCGTGCGCGCGCCGTATCGCCTCCCAATAAGCCATATCAGCCATGGTGATCACCCTGGGCCAGCGGTCCGATCCATTGCGGGTTGGGTTGGTCGTCCAAGCAGTATTTGTTCAAATCTTCCACACGCGGCTCCGGACTTTCTTCGGCAAAACGCACCACTTCGTTTTCGATCTCATCAAGGACCGACTGCTCGAGATTGGCGATGTCTTGGTCGGTCACGATCCCGGCTTTCTTTAAGCGATCGCCGTAGATCTTTATGGGGTCGCGTTCCGCCCATTGCCGCTCTTCCTCCTTGGAACGATAAGCGTTGGAGTCAGACATTGAGTGGCCGCGTTGGCGATAGGTCATAAACTCGACGAAATAAGGGCCGGAGCCCCCCCGGACATGATCGATGGCCGTGCGCGCGGCGCTCATTACCACGTCGATATCCTGGCCGTCGTGCTGGCTGCTTGGAATGTTATAGGCGCCGACGCGCTTGTACTGATCGATGACCGCCGACGATCGATCGATCCGGGTACCGATGGCGTAAAGATTATTCTCGCACACGAAAAGAACAGGCAGCTTCCACAAGGAGGCCATATTGAGCGTCTCGTGGAACGTTCCCTGGTTGTTCGCCCCGTCACCCAGAAAACAGATGGCGATCTGATCTGTGCCCTTGTGCTTGGCGGCAAGGGCCAAGCCCGCCGCCAGAGGAAACGGCTGGCCTACGAGGGCGTAGCCACCCATAAAATTCACTGACGGGTCGAAAATATGCATAGAACCGCCGCGCCCGCGACTCGAACCCGTCACCTTCCCGTAAAGCTCGGCCATGACCTCGCGCGCGGGGGCGCCGGCCTTCAGGGCGTGGACGTGGTCGCGGTATCCGGTGATCACGTAGTCGTGGCCACAGTGCGCCATCTCCAGGACCCCGGTCGCAATCGCCTCCTGCCCGGAGTAGAGATGGAGAAAACCACCGATCTTCCGCTCCATGTACGCCTCAAAGGACCGCTCCTCAAATCGGCGGTAAAAAATCATCTCGCGTAACAGTCGCTTCTGATCGTCAGCCTTCATTTCAATCCTGGACCAAAATAGTTGAGTTTCTAAACCCGAGGCGTAAAAGACCCGTGCGCCGGGCCCAAGCGCCGGGGTATGATCAGGTTTTTACGAGTAGAGGTCAAGGCAACGGCCATGATGGCATTTCGTACTCCCCGCACGCGCTACCTGAAAACTCCGTTCTCGAAACAGGCGGCTAGTCAATACGATCATATCGCCATCATAGCCCGCGACCTCCTAGGCCTCGCCAGAACACCGTTCGGCGACCTGCTCGCAAGACGTCTAAAGGCGCAAAACATAACCGTCCGCGCTGGTACATCCTTTACGACCGAAGCCCCTGACGAAGACGGAACTACGCTTGCGCTTGGCTTCGCCGACGACACCCTCTCGCCGTTTGCGCTGCTTGAAATGGGCCGCAAATTGACTCAGTTTAAAGATGGCGCCGCCAAAGTGGCCTTGGTGGCAAGCGGCCTTGCGGGCGTCGCGCAACAAGATGCCCTCGATGCCCTCGTCAACTGCGTCTATGCGCGGGCGCCACTGCCGCGTTTCCAGGCAAAGGACCGCGTCGAAACACTAGTAGCTATCGATGTATACGGCAGCGATAAAAACCGCGCCGAGTCGCTCGCTGGCGCCCGCGGGAACCATCTCGCGCGGGCGCTATCGGTATTGCCGGGCAATTATCTCACACCGCGGCTCTATGTGAAGCACATCAAGAAACTGGCCGCTCAATGGGGCTGGCGGTTCCGGTTT
>JAJYPQ010000571.1 GCA_021795255.1 Pseudomonadota bacterium | reverse complement strand
TACACGGGGAAGACAGCCCACATCTTCAGGTGTTTTCCCAAGGAAAGGTCCAGCGCGTCCTCCATACGCACTTTGATACCGAAGGGCGCCCCGAGTACGTGAGCATCAAGGGCCACCCGGTAATACTACCCGACGGTAAGATGTACCTCGGGGAATCCATCCAGCGCCTGACCCCGCCCGATCAGATGAATTGCGAGGATATGCGCATCGTGGGACGGTCGCCGGCGCTTTTGAAGACCCTAGACCAGCTGACTCACGCGGCGGCGAGCAGCGCCGCGGTTCTGCTACAAGGCGAAAGCGGTGTAGGCAAAGAGCTCGCGGCCCGTTATCTGCACGACCACAGTCCCTGCCGCCACAGGCCCTTTGTGGCGGTCGACTGCACCACGCTCCCGGAGCATCTGTTCGAAAGCGAGATGTTTGGGCACGAGGCTGGGGCCTTCACGGGTTGCGGCGGCCGTAAACTCGGTCTTTTTGAGACGGCGAAGGATGGGACGCTCTTTTTAGACGAAATTGGAGAGATTCCGCTCTCGATGCAGGCCAAGCTTCTGAGGGTCTTGGAGACTGGGAGTTTCCGACGCGTCGGTGGCCGCGATACCCTCCATGCCGATGTCCGTCTCGTGACGGCGACCAACCGCGACCTCAAGCTCGCGGTGGCCGAAGGGCGTTTTCGGGACGATCTCTACTATCGGATTGCTTGCATTACCGTGGCCTTGCCCGCGCTGCGCGAACGCCGAAGCGACATCCCTATGCTAGCCGAAGCCCTTTTAACGCGCATCAACGCCGTGAACGGATCGTGTGCGAAACTCACGGAAGCCGCTCATGAGCGCCTTCTCCAGTACGATTTCCCGGGAAATGTCCGCGAACTCCGCAATATTCTGCAACGCGCCTCGGCACTCTGCCACGACAACACCATCTTGCCGATAGACCTTGGACTTCCGGACGACACCGGCGTCCCAAAGCCGCTTCCGATACACCATGAGAGGAGCGGTGAGCAAGACGAGCTGCAGGCGCTCGCCCGGCAATACTCCGGAAACCGCCGTGCCATGGCCGCAGCCCTCGGGGTCAGCGAACGGACGCTCTATCGCCGCCTGAGACGCTACCACCTGCCCGATTCCTACAAAGTTTAGGGACCTAAAACGCGCAGGGTCTCCTACTCGAATAAGGCCCCGGGCGTGAACACGATGCGCGCGAACACCTGATAGGGCCGTTGATCCGGTACAACGATATGATCGGCGTAGGCCACGCTCAGGGTCCCCGAAAGCCACGGACGCCACCGCCATTGCCCGCCAACTCCCACATCGGTGAGCGTAAGCGTAGCGGGGTGGGGTGCAAACACAGAGCCCTGGTCGACAAATGCGAGCGCCGTAAGCCATGGGGTCACGACGCGCCGTACCTCGCCTGTCACCGTATACCCCACGTCGCCGGCCACCAAGCCTTGGTTATAGCCGCGCAGATTCTCGGCGCCGCCCAACTGATATAGGCTCACCGAAGGCAGGTTCGCCTGCGGGCTCCATTGCCACCCTACACTGACGAGGGTAGACCATGGCCCCACGATCTGCTGCAACCAGGATGTCTCGCCCGTGACGATTTCGAGACGGCGCTCGGGGGTGAGCGGCACACTGGCCAAATCATAAGCAAGCGCGCTCTCGAAGTCGACAGACGTGCCCGAGGCATAGTAATGAAGATCTTCGCCGAGAGACACACCGGGAAGATCGGTCCTCCCAAGCGACACTCCGCTTATGTTGGTCACAGACTCAGTGTCCGTGACCGAGGCCACACCATCTAGCTGCCAATGGAGGGTGCTGAAGAGCGGCTGGGTATAATTGAGAGCACTCGTCCACGAATGGCCCGTAATATTGATTCCCTGATAAGGGCCGCGAATGATAGCAATCTGGCTCCGATCAAAACTGACACCGACGCGCCCGCCGCTATCGGTGACTGGCATCTCATAAGCCAGATAGCCGTAGGTACTGCCGCCAGAGCCGAGCGCATAAACGCTCAAGCTATCGTTGTACCCAAACAGGCTACGATCGCCCAAATACACTCCGCCTTCATAGCGCCCGGTCGAGGAAACCCCTTCGTTATCCGCAAAGACTTCGGCGGAATAGCGTGGGGGCTCAGAGGTCAGGATATCGATATTCGTCAAACCAAAGCTTGCCCCGGGTCGTAATGCCGCATTCAACTGATTGGGATTGTTGCGGTTATAGTTGATGAGCGCATCGCGTAGCGTTCGCACATTGACGACCGCGCCTGGTCGCAAACCTAGGTTCTGAATGATCGTCTGGGTCTTTGTGTAGCGATTACCGGACACCACCACTCGACCGAGTCGGCCTTCTATCAGATCAATGCGGACGATACCGTTACGAACCAGCTGTGGGGGTAAAATCGCCCGCCCCGTCAGAATGCCCGCCTTCGTGTAAAGCCCATCGATATGTCTCACGATGAGTCCCAAATCGCGATAGTCCACCGAGTGGCCCATGTATGGCCGAATTACCGCATCGAGCTCGGGCTTCGTCAAAAAGTGTGATGGCGTAAATATGACCTTGCGCAACACAAAATGGGGACCGCCTGGCGCGGGGAGATGCTGCTTGCGCTGCGGATTCACGTGAATCACAGGCACCCAAACCTTGGACTGCGCATGCCGATGGAGGTAGTGACGAGCCATCTCGTTGCTCTGATGCCCCAAGGCACCGGGAGCAACCGTCGGAGGCACGGCAACTTGACCGTAAGCCGACGGCACCAAGAGAACCCACAGAACGGAGGCGACCGAAAGGCCTTGGCGCACACTCATAGCCCCCACCGCGTGCGCCACTCGACGCCACTGCCGACAACCCGCATATGACGCCCGCGCGTCGGCAGGGGTGGGACCATAAGCTGTGCCCAGATATCCCGCCATAGAATGCCGGAGTTCGCGCCGATAAGACCCAGGGTTGCCGAACCTCCGCTCTTCACACCGCTTGAGC
>JAJYPQ010000570.1 GCA_021795255.1 Pseudomonadota bacterium | reverse complement strand
ATCTGTGATAGAAGGCGCGCAGTACAATTATTTCTTGCATTCGCTACCGCATAGCCCTGACAGCCGGGGTTGCGAACCGAGCTACCATTGGCATCTGGAGATTTGCCCTCGGACCTCGATCCCTTCGGGCTTCGAACTCGGGTCGGGACTCTTCGTGAACACTATAAGCCCCGAGGAGGCCGCGCTGAAACTCCGCTCGGTCGATCTCGACAAGCACCCGGCCCCGGGAGAGGCCGCGCGGTCGGCCTGATTCCTAGCGGGCCAGAACACGCTGAACAATGGCCCTCAGGTCGTCGTTCTTATAGGGTTTTGCGACCGCTTCGCAAAAGCCGTACTTCTTGTAATTGGCCATGATGGGATCGTTCGAGTAGCCGCTCGACACAATCACCTTGGCCTCGGGATCGAGGTCAAGGAGCTTCTTGATAGTTTCCCGCCCCCCCATCCCGCCGGGAATAACCAGATCCATGATCACCAAGTGATAAGGGCGGTCCTCCTCGACCGCGGACTGGTAAGCAGAAAGGGCCTCCGCACCGTCCTTTGCATACCCGACCTCATAGCCAAAGTAGGTAAAGAGCCGCCCCAGGATGTCGCGAATAAAGCTTTCGTCATCCATGATGAGTATCCGGCCGTGACCTCCTCTCGTAGCCGCCTGCGACACGCTCACAGGCTCGGCTGCCTTCTCGGAAAGCGGAAGATAGATCCGAAACTCCGTCCCCTGCCCGAGCTTTGATTCTACGGTAATAAGTCCCTGGTGCTTGCGCACGATGGAGTAGCTGGTGGCAAGGCCCAGGCCGCTCCCTTTTTGCTTGGTCGTAAAATAGGGGTCAAAGATCTTGCCGATATTCTCTTCGCTTATGCCGACACCTTCGTCCGCACAGACGATTTCCGCGTAACGCCCTGGCGGCAGGGATCGCCCGCCACCCGCAGGCTCCGTGGCCTCTCTGACTGTGACCCGAATACGGCCCCCTGTCGGCATGGCCTGTTGGGCGTTTAAGACGAGATTATGGATCACCTGGCGGATCTGGCCCTCGTCCGCCTCGACAATGACAGCACCGAGGATAGTGACCTCGCAGAGGACATGCGACCCGCGACAGGCGAATTCCGCCGAATCGCGCACCACAGGACCGATCTCCACCGGCCTCTTGACCGGCGCACCCCCCTTAGAGAAGGTCAGCAGTTGCTGCGTGAGGTCTTTGGCCCACAAGGCCGCTCGTTCAGCCTCCTCCAGACGATCAAATACCTGCTCGCCTGCCGCGCTATGGAGCTTGGCCAAGGAAATATTCCCCATGATGGCCGTCAATATATTATTGAAGTCATGGGCTATGGCGCCTGCCAGGATCCCCACGGATTCGAGTTTGCTCGCCTTCTGCCGCTCCTCTTCGAGTCGCTGGATATCGGTAACATCACGGAACACCACAACCGTTCCCTGTACCTGGCCGTCGCCATCGCGAATAGGTGTAATGCCATCTGCGATATCGCACTCGCTACCGTCTCGCGCCACGAGCAAGGCCCTGCGCTGCGCCGCCAAAAGCCCGACGCCGGCGTCCCCGGCGTCGGTCACCGGGGACTGGTCTTCCCGGACCACGAACACCTCTTCGAGCGGCCGCCCTAGGGCCTCGTCCTGCGGCCATCCCGTAAGCCTCTCGGCAGCTCTATTGATAAGAACTATGGACCCCGCGAGATCGGTGGTTATGACGCCATCACCGATCGATCGCAGCGTGACCGCGAGTCGTTCTTTTTCGGCGGCCAGGGCCTCGACGACGCGTCTTTGATCATCTATGTCGGTGGCCGTCCCGAGCCACGAACGGATGCGGCCGCGGGCATCCTCTTCGGCTTGTACATGGATCAAGTGCCAGCGGTAAGCTTGATCCCGAGCTCGCCTAAGACGGACCTCGACCACGAGTTCATCGCCGGAAAGCAGAATATCGCACCACCTCGCGATATTGTCCTTGAGATCGTCTGGGTGGACGATCTCCCCCAATTGCAGCTCGGCGGCCCGAGATATGTCTACACCCAAATAGGCAAGGGCCCGTTGGTTTACGTATTCAAGACGCAAATCGCTGTTTGCAGTCCACACAAGTTGTGGAACCATATCTGCCAAATTGCGATAGCGTCGCTCGCCGCGACGCTGCACCTCGGCCACCTGGCGGGCCCGCTCCCGACGCTCGCTTTCCTGTAAAAGCCGGGCTTGGGCCTTGAGCTGGCGCGTTTTCTGGAAAAGATCGACAAAGACCGCGACCTTGGAACGTAGGATATCCACGTCAAACGGCTTGAAAAGATAATCGACGGCGCCGAGCGTGTAACCCTTGTAGACGTACTGGTCTTCTTTATTGATGGCGGTGATGAAAATAATCGGTATCGAGCGGGATTTGCGCCGCTTTCGGATAAGCCCGGCCGTCTCGAAGCCGTCCAGGCCCGGCATCTGGACGTCCAACAAAATGACGGCGAATTCACTGCGCAAGACCTCCTTTAGCGCCTCTTCACCGGATTGCGCCCTCACCACGTCATACCCGGGATTGTCGAGAATTTCACTGAGCGCGAGTAGATTCTCTTGTCGGTCATCGACCACAAGGATCTTGACTTTCTCCTCCCCGACCATTCCGACCTCCTAGGACAAAGCCGACCCCGCGTCCCTCATAAGCCATCTTCTAATCATCTTTAAAAGGGCAACGGTGTCCACGGGCTTCGTGATGTAATCGGACAAGCCCGCCTCCAACGACTTCTCCCGATCGCCCTTCATGGCCTTTGCGGTAAGCGCGATAATGGGCAGTTGCCTGTACCTTTCAAGCTTGCGAATCGCCTGCGTCGTTTCGTAGCCGTCCATGTTCGGCATCATGACGTCCATGAGTACCGCATCGATGTCATCATTCGTCTCCAATATCTCGATGGCGTCCATCCCGCTCTCCGCGAACAATACGTTGAGCTTGTGGTTCTCAAGGACGCTGGATATCGCAAAAATGTTTCGGACGTCGTCG
>JAJYPQ010000569.1 GCA_021795255.1 Pseudomonadota bacterium | reverse complement strand
TCTGAGCCGCCACCACTCTTGCGGCTCTTTGCTGAGTGTAACAAGGCCCCGGGCCTTAAGCGCTGCACAGCCGCGCGCGGATTTTTAGCGGCGATTGTCGATCCGGCCGTGAACGCCTTACACTGTGCGCTTCTAAAGCCCTCCGGGACCTTGAGTGATGGGATCGCCCTCAGTCGTCAGCAATTGATCTTGATGGCCATCAAGGACGGACCGCAGGCGCTGACGGCGCGCGACCGTCTGCGAATATTAACCGACCGCGAGACCGTGACCACCTTGCATTGGCGAGTGTGGGCGCTCCGTGACCCCCGGGCGCGCTATTGGCTGGATGAGGCACGGGTGCAAAGTAGCCTGCCGAGGCCGCACCCGCCATTCGCCCAGGCCTCAAGCTAGCGACGGAATAAGGAATAAGGGGAGAGACGTGGAGAGACAGAGGTGGGGACGTGCGCTCATCGTGAGCGCGGCGATGGTCTTCAGTTTGGGGGGATGCGCGACCTTGGGTGCGGTGCACACGGCCCAGACGCAAGCGCGCTTGGCCTCCCATCAAAGTCAACAAGCCCTGGCGATGGCCCGGGCTGCTAACCGAAAGCGGCAGGCGGCGGATAAGGTCTTGCGTGAGCGTTTGGCGACACTCGCCAGCGAACAGGAGACACTTTTACAGAGAGTGCAGCGGATCCAGTCGCGTTCGGCCAGTGCTCGATTACGGGACACCATGGCGAACCGGGCCATGCTATTGCGCGCGGCGAAGGCTCGGGCGAACGCCGTTTTTGCGCGGGTGGTGGCGAAGGCTCGCGCGCTTGCCGCGCAGCCCTACAAGGCGCCGTCGGCGATTTCTCCGGTCTTACAGAAATTGAGTTTCAGCGATTACGGAAAACTGAGTTTTACGGGGCGTCCTGCGGGCTGGCCTGCGGGCAGTCCGTTTCATCTCCAGCTGTACCCGGCCGGCTATCTCTTTACCTGGCCGGAACGAATCGCCATTGTTGCCGGCGGAAAAACGTGGGTGGCCCATCCGCCGCTTGCTGTGAACGGCGATCCGGCGTTGGCCAAACAGCTGTCAGGGCCGGTGCCGACCGCGGGCTTCAATGTGTCCACCGGGTTTGGCCGGGGCCCGGCCGTCGACGAATTTTTGTCATTCCTTGGCGCCAGTTATTTTCGGGCCGTGGGTAAGGGTCAGTCGTGGGGCTTATCGGCGCGCGGCGTGGCGGTCGACACGGCGCTTCCGCACCGTGCCGAAGAGTTTCCCTATTTTCGGGCGTTTTGGATCCTGGCACCCCATCCGCAGGCCCACCATCTGGTGTTCTGCGGCCTGCTTGACAGCCCGAGCCTCACTGGGGCCTATCGCTTTATTGCCCGTCCGGGGCCGCAAACGGTAGTCGCCGTAAAGGCGGTTTTATTCGAGCGCCAGCACGTGCGCAGGCTGGGGATTGCGCCTTTGACGAGCATGTTTCTTCAGGGCCGCTTTAGCCATCAGCGCTTTGATCACTTGGTGCGCAGCGCGCACGATTCCGATGGCCTGTCGATCGCGCTTCCGGGGGGCCAACGCCTGTGGTGGCCTCTACGTAACCCGCGACGCATCGCTATCTATCGGTTTCCTTTGGTCAACCCGCAGGGTTTTGGCTTGATGCAAAGGGCGAGGCGCGCCGGGGACTATCGAGCCTTCGGCATGCATTACGAGGAACGGCCGAGCGCGTGGGTGACGCCCGAGGGGGCCTGGGGGCCGGGGCATCTGGTGCTGGTCGAACTCCCCACCAACTCGCAGACGAACGATAATATTTCGGCCTTCTGGGTCCCGCAAAACCAGGGGAATCCGCAACAGCCTTTGACCTTTCGTTACCGTATCGCCTGGCAGGGCCACGATCCGCTCGGTGCGCATCTGGGGTATGTGGTCGCCGGACGCCACGCCGGTCGGAATGATAACCGCAATGAGACCTATGTCTTGGATTTTGCAGGTCAGGCACTCACGGCGCTCGCGCCGAGCGATGTGACGCCCGCGGTGCGTGTCCTCGGGCCGGCCCGAGTCGTCAATGCCTGGGTGACACGCAAGAGGCCTGGGAATTGGCGACTACAATTTCAGGTCGCGCGCACCGGTTCGGGGGTAGTGACGATCCATGCGGCGCTGAAAGAGGGTGCCCGCCGTCTGACCGAGACCTGGGCCGAAGTGCTTCCCCATACCCGCTAGGCCAAGCTCCCGCCGCCGGGTTTTGGGCGCCCAAGGCGGCTAGGGTCAAAGCGCACGTCGACCGGGTCGCTAGAGGCGGTAGCGGAGACTGAGCAAGACGCTTTGCAGGTTTTGCCCGAGGGTATGTCCGCCATGGATCCACTGATACTGCAGTTCGCTGCTCCAGCGGGAATCAAAGCGATAGGAGAGCCCGGCGCCCAAGAGCGGGTTTAGGCCGTGCGCGGACGGGCGCCCCGATGGGCTCTCGCTCCAATGGGCGCCGCCAGCAAGCCCGACCAGATGGACGCGTGCGGACAAGGGGTAGCGCGCGGTCACGGCGAGACTGAAGACGGTCATCTCAAAGCTTGTGATCGACTCATAGCCTAAGCGCACAGCAAACGCTCGATTCAGGCGGTAGGCCCCGGAGAACCCAAAGTCTTTGGCGTGCCCGACGCCGCTTGCCTTCGAGACGCCGAAGTTGACACCAACACGAAAGGGGCCGGCGGCATGGGCGTACGGCGCGAGCAGGGCCATGAGTGTCAGGGCCCAAACGTTGACGCGGTATCGACCTCCCACCTGGGTGGTCTCGGGCCGGTTTTTGGACGTATGGTCGTTGGGATCATCGCCGCGCGCCCGCAAGTAGTCTAAGCTTAAGTCTATGTCTCCCACATCTGCCCCTTTGCGCACGCTTTTGGATGCCACTTTGGCTCATTACAATGACCATGCCGAGGCCTTTTGGTTGGCGACCCGCGACCATGATGTGCGCCAAAATTATGAGGCCTTGCTGACGGCCTTGGGCCCCGGCGGCCCGTGGACACTTCTC
>JAJYPQ010000568.1 GCA_021795255.1 Pseudomonadota bacterium | reverse complement strand
AAATCCAGCACCCGTGGCCAGACCAACGCTTTGCCGTCAAACACCCCAGGTGGGAGCCCAGTGCCTAAATCGGGCTCGCTGGGATCTGTGCGGGGGGTGTCCGGTAACGGACATCCCTACCGCGATCACCAGAAGATCTACAGCCGTATCGAGACCTGGCGCAGCCGGCCGATCGAGGGCAGCTATCCCTATGTCTATCTCGACGGTATTGTATTAAAACGCGCCTGGGCGGGTGAGGTACGGAATATCTCGGTTCTCGTGGCCATCGGTGTTGGTCTCGATGGCCACCGGGTCATCCTTGGCGTGGCCGAGGGCGCCAAGGAGGATCGGGCGGGTTGGGCCGGATTCCTTGCGCACCTGAAGGAACGCGGCCTTACTGGCGTAAAGCTTATCATCTCCGATGCCTGTCTCGGTCTTACAGAGGCGCTTGCCGAGTATTATCCGGATGCACGCTGGCAGCGCTGTGCGGTGCACTTTTACCGCAACGTCCTCTCCCAGGTGCCACGCGCGAGGATGCGTGCGGTGGCCACCATGCTAAAGAGCATCCATGCCGCGGAAGACCGGCCGGCGGTAATGGTCACCGCCACGCGGGTGGTGGAGAAGTTACACGAGATGAAGCTTCCCAAGGCGGCTTCCCTCATAGAACGCACCGTCGGCGACACTCTTACCTATTACGCCTTCCCGGACACCCACTGGCGAAGCTTGAGAACAATCCCATGGAACGTCTCATGCGGGAGATTCGAAGACGTACCCGTGTCGTCGGTGCCTTCGCCGACGGCCATGCCGCCCTCATGCTGGTGGCAGCAAGACTCCGACACATCGCCACCACGCATTGTGGCACTAGACGTTATCTCGCCACGGAGGCGCTTACCACACCCAACACAGAGGACACCGCTGCAGCGTAAGATCAGATGCCACCGCTAATGAAAGTGCGAAAGATTGTTGACACTACTGCACCCACACCAGCGCCGCGCCCTGCACCGACCAGTTGAACCAGCGCCGGGGGCAATGTCCAGCGGCAGGCGCGAACAGGTGAGGCGGCAAAGAAGTGGACCGTCACTGATTATGGCGTTATAGTTCGACGCACCGGCCGCAATAGCGATACTTAAAACATTGAGGAGAGGGCGTGCTCAATAATTTAAGGCATATATTACAGAAGTCACGGAGAGGGGCTGGGAGTAAGTGCTCCGGGAATGTATTAAAGGGATTCTGTCCAGTATGTGGCAAGAAATCCCATTTCGCCGGGTTCACTGATAACCCCCGCGAATCTGGTTTGTGCGTAGTATGTGGATCATTCAACCGCCAAAGGCAGATGGCTTATATTGTTCGCCGCCAGTGCGGGCTCCCCGTGAAAGGCAAGTTCTATTTTCCTCCCGAATTTTCGATCTACAACACTGAATCTAACGGGGCGCTTCACTGTGCCTTGAAGTCGATGGAAAATTACACCTGCTCTGAATACTTTGGGGATTTGGATGGTCCCGGGCAAGAGGTGCAAGGCATCAGACATGAGAATTTGCAGAAATTGTCTTTTGCCGATAAATCGTTTGACTTGCTATTATCCAGTGATGTCCTAGAACACATGCCAAGCCCGTACGCAGCACACCAGGAAATCTTTCGCGTATTGAAGCCGGGCGGCCAGCATATTTTCACAGTGCCATTCAATCCTGGAGTAGATGAGGATGATATACGCGCCCGTGTCGTGGATGGGCAGATCGAATATCTCGCCGAAAAGATATTTCATGGCGACCCTGTGCGCCCTAACGATGGTATCCTGGTGTGGACCATCTTTGGACAGGAAATGGTTGACCGGCTTACTGAGCTAGGCTTTGTTGTTGCCACGATGCGGATCAATGAGCCCTATCATGGAATTATTGGGGATAATGCGATTGTCTTCGTGGCGCAGAAGCCGGGATAGAAGGTTGGGCCACGCTCAAATCGGCCTTGTCGATCGATACCGACTGCACCATCGAAACCCTGTTCCCGAGCGGAATACCGGACGAAGCCGCCTACATCCTCTGCGAGGCCATGCGGGAGCCGCCCTTCGTCTGTGAAAGCCGCTATTACGTTCATCTGAAGCATTATCATGACGCCCGTTGTGCGTTTTTCCGAGCGGCGCACTTAGTCCGGACCACACCTGGTCATTCGATTTCATGAGCGACCCAATTTACAGCGGCCTACGCTATCGGATCCTAAACGTATTCGATGCATGCCTACGCGAGGCCCTGGATATCGTGGTCGACACGTCGCTGCCGACTGTGCGGGTCGTCAGGGCGCTTGAGCAGATCAAGCAGGAACAGGAGGCTACCAAAATTCGTGTGGGCACCGGCGCCGAGATGACCACCCAGGTCTTTGTCGGCTGGTGCCGGAAACACCGAATCGATATCGCCTCCATCGAACCCGGCAAGCCCAATCAGAACGCCAGCATCGAACGTTTTAACCGAAGCTACCGTACTGAAGTCCTCACGTAAGCTTCCCCGCCCGCCGGCCTGACGACAAAAAGACGCCGCATCGGGGGTGCAGAACGGGGCGTTTTGCTCTTTCGCGTATTCAAGGTACCATTCTAGTACGTTGCGGTTGTAGAAAAAAGAGTTAATTCAGACTTGCGTTAGAGTTTGTTATGGACCAGGCGCACGGACGCGGCTGTTGTGGGTGTCGTGTTCGCGTCTTTACGCGTAGTCCGCCCTTCATCGACGACATGCCCCTTTTCCAGGCGGACGTAGTAGTCGCAGAATTGGTTGACTTGCTCGGGATTATGGGAGACGAGCAGGAGGGTCATACCCTCTCGGCGCAGCTCGCCGATCTTCGCGAGACACTTTTCCTGAAAGGCCTGGTCGCCGACGGAGAGGATCTCGTCAGCCAAGACGATGTCTGGCTCCAGATGGACGGCGACCGCAAAGCCCAGGCGCATCTGCATGCCTGAGGAGTAGTGTTTGAGCGGGGAGTCGATAAACTGGGAGAGTTCCGCAAACTCGACAATGGCC